>JANODS010001397.1:0-7985 GCA_031412835.1 Acidobacteriota bacterium
ACTGATCGGCAACGTTACATCGCCATCGCGCCCGGCTCGGGTGAAGTTACCCAAAACTCCCCCGTCCCAATCGTCAAACCCAGCGTCCGCCCCTGGCCCCCGCCCACCGCTTCGCCCTCCAGCATCAGCCCGTGACGCCACAGCAGCTTTCGGATCACCAGATAGTTCTGCTTCCCCACCCCGGTGCCCTCGCTCGGCAGCGTCTGACCCTGCAAACCTGCGAACTTGGGCCCGCCAATCATCTGCGCTCCACCGGCGATTCGAATCATCGTTCGCTTCGGGTCGGCCCCCAAGCGGGTCATCTTAGTTATTAAGAGCTGCAGTCCCGTGTCGGCGAACATGGCCGGATGGGATTCGGCCATCTCCCGATCCAAGCCCGAGTCCGGCAACTGAAAATGCAGTAATCCACCAACTCCGGATTTGGGGTCGTATGCCACCAAACCAATACAGGATCCGAGGGCGTAAGTAACCAGATAACTATCCCGGTCCTTACTCGTCCGGCACTCGGAGACCCCCACTACAATCGCGTTCTTTCCTTTGGGAATCATGTTTGCTCCTCTGTCTTCCTCCCCATTCGAATGCTCGTTCCAGAGCCGGCACCCAGCCCGGCCGAGCGATACACCGAAGGTTTCACGTACTCCATTTGCGAATCCAATCCGTTCAAACTTTCAGCATGTCCAACGAAAAGATATCCGCCGGGCTCCAGCCGCCCGCGCAGTTGATCCACCACCAGTCCCCGCGTGGCACTGTTGAAGTAGATCATCACGTTCCTGCAAAATATCGATGAAAACGGGCCGATCACCGGCAAGGACTCGATGAGGTTGAGCCGCCGAAACTCGACCATCTGCATAATCTCGGGTTTCACCCGAAAGTAGCCTTGCCACTTACCTTCCCCGCGCAAAAAGAACCGCCTCCGCCATGCCTCCGACACCGGCTCCAGCCGTTCCTCCCGGTACACCGCCCGGCGCGCTTGTTCTAAAATTCCCAGTGAAATATCTGTAGCCAGGATCCGAACTTGACGGTAGGCCGCCTCCCCCAGCGCTTCGACAGCGCACATGGCCATTGTGTAGGGCTCCTCTCCCGACGAACTCGCCGCGCACCAGATCGGCTGTTCCGGCCGGTGCTTCTGGGCGAGCAATACCTCCTGCTGCCAGAACGCGAAGTGACTCGCCTCCCGCAGAAAACTCGTATGGTTCGTCGTCAAGCAATCAATAAACTCCAGCATCGGGGGACCGTTCGGATCCCTCTTCAGAGCCTGCAGATACTCTTGCACCGTTCGGTATCCGCCGCGCCGCATCGGCTCGGCCAACCGCAGGGTCACCAAGGACTCCTTGCCGGTCCGCAGTTCGATCCCCAGCCGCTGTTGCACCAGGGCGCAGATCTCCCGAAAGTCGGCTTCCGGAATGCGGAGCCCACCGACGATCTCGGGGCTGGCCAACTCAGGCAGCGGCATCGAGGCTCTCCCGGGTTAACATCCCTTCCAGATCCAGAATCAATCCCACGCATCCGTCGCCCATGATCGCCGCGCCCGAGACCCCCGGCATCGTGCCGAGGTACTCGCCCAGGCTCTTGATCACTACCTGTTGCTTGCCCAACAGTTCATCGACCAACAGGCAATAACGTCGGCCTTCCAACTCTGCCGCAATCAGAATCCCGTCGTAGGGGTCGGTCGAAGCCGGGGTCCGGTCGAGCATCTGGTAGAGCCGCAAGAGCGGCACCACCCGATCCCGAACCATCACCACCTCCTGATTCCCACTGACCCGATAGATCGAGTCCGCCACGGGTCGGAAGATCTCGTGCACACAGTGCAACGGCAGGATGTAGCGTTGTCCGGCTACCTTGACCGTCAACCCGTCGATAATCGCCAACGTCAGCGGAAACCGCAACAGAAACGTCGTCCCGACCCCGGGCTCGGATCGAATTTCAATGCGCCCGCGGAGCTTTTGGATCTGCTGCTTCACCACGTCCATGCCCACCCCCCTGCCGCTCACATCCGAGATCTGGTCCGCGGTCGAGAAGCCCGGCTCGAAGATCAGTTCGAGAATCTTGTCCACTGGCGGTGTCGCGTCTTCGGCGACTAGGCCCCGCTCAATCGCTTTCTTTAGAATCTTCGCCCGGTTCAAGCCCCGCCCGTCATCGGAGACCTCGATCAGCACATTCCCCGACTGGTGAGAGGCCGCCAGGCGAACCTTGCCGGTCCCCGGCTTCCCCGTCTTCTCCCGTTCGCCCGGCCCTTCTAGCCCGTGGTCGACGGAGTTCCGAATCATATGCATCAGCGGATCGGCCAACTGCTCCACAATCGAGCGGTCCAGTTCGGAATCCTCTCCGATCAGTTCGAGTTCCGCCTGTTTACCGGATTTCTTCACCAAGTCACGGAAGGCGCGTTGCATGCGCTGGAACGTCTGCCGAATGGGCACCACCCGAAGCGACATCGCGATCTTCTGGAGATCGCTCGTGATCCGTCCCAACTGCGACAGATTCCGTCCCAGCCGAGGCTCGCCGAGGCGAATCACGGAAGGATCCTGTTGCACCAGCGATTGCGCGATGACCAGTTCCCCAACCATGTCCACGAGGTAGTCCAGCTTCGAAGTCTCTACTTTGACGTGCGCCTTGCCATCGTCGCCACGGCGCTTCAGAGTGGCTAACTCCGCCGCTTCCGTCGGCCCGACTCCCAACTCGGCGACGACCGAAACAACGGGGTCCTCGTCAGGCGGCATCATCTCGTTTCGTAGCCGTTCGAGGAGCTCCCCGTTGTCGGGCAGCACCACCGAGACGCCGCTGCGATCATCATCTAGGCAATTGACGATTACCCCGAGCTGATCCGCGCAAGCCAACACCACATCGACGAGCGATGGCGTCGCGGGCAGCGCCCCGTTGCGGACCAGATCAAGCAGTGTTTCCACCTCGTGCGCCAGGTCCCGGGTCGAGCCGAGGTTGAAGATTCCGGCCAAGCCCTTGATCGTATGAAAGCTCCGGAAGATCGCGTTGATCGGCTCTGGGCTTTGCGGGGATTGCTCGAGCAGCAGTAACTCTTGCTCGATCATCTCCAGATGTTCCCGCGCTTCCCCGATGAAGTCGCCAATCATCGAAAGGTCCTGAAACAGCTCGGCCGAGCCTCCGGCCGCCACGCGCTGCCGGGAAAGCCGGGCGGATAACTCGGTATCGGCGAGCAGTTGCAATCGTTCAATCTGTTCTTCCAGGACCGCGCTGAAGTTTGCCCCGGGCGTTTGAATCTGCCTTCCAAGGGCCGCCGCGCACGCCGCCGTCTCCAGCATTTCCAGTTCGATCGCCGCCGGGGATATCTTGGCGCACAACGCAGCCAGCGCCGCCATCCGGGCCCCGCCAGGCAACCCCTCTTCCGGAGAAAAGGCCAGCGTTTCTACGATTAATGAATCAATCCAAGTCAGCAGATCAGCTTCAACAGACACAAGAGCTCCTCATCGAAATCTCACTTCATCGGGGTGGGCGAACGGACTACATCAACTGCTGCAATTCGCCTTGGGACAGGACACAATCCAGATCGAGCAGGATCTTCACCTTGCCCCGAATCTTAGCGACGCCTTGCACGTAGCCCGACGAGATCAGCCCGTGGCTGAACGCCTCGGTCTTCTCAATGTCGGAGCTCTGCACCGGCATCACTTCGCTCACGCCATCCACGATGACGCCAATCAGAAACACGCTCTTGGCCATCTCCGGCTGGACGACGACGATGCAGGTCCGTTCGTCGTATTCGACGCTCGGCACACCCAGCTTCAGCCGGAGATCGATTACCGGCACCACTTTGCCGCGGAGGTTGATCACACCCCGAACATATTCGGCCGTGTGCGGAACCGGTGTCACTTCGAGCATGCCAATGATCTCTTTTACTTTGGCCACCGGGACGGCAAACTCTTCTTTCCCCAGGCTAAAGATTAGGTGTTTGCTGGGGCCCTTGGCCGCGCCCAGCACCGCCGACGGCACCCCGCCGCGGGCTTCACTCATTTGCGGATTCATGTTGTTCATAAAGGCGTCTCCGATCGACTGTGGCTGTGGATCTGGCTTCTCACGCCAGTTGTCCTTCCCCATCCATATCGGTGCACCTTCACTTTGTTGCAGTGAAAATTGGACTTAATTCTCGCTAATGCTTGCCCCGCGCCCTCCGATATGCCAAGTAACGCCAGATGATCCCATTTCGTCCGGCGAGAAAGAGGACCCTTTTATGTTTCGTATCCATCCATTCACCTCGGCTGCACTCAGCCGCTTCCTTGTCTCGGCGCTGTCGTTGTGCCTGCTCTTGACAGTCTCGACTCAACTCGCTAAAGCCGAGCTTCGCGTCTCGATGGCCGAAGCTTTGAAAGCCGCTGTCAAGCGTCCTTCGCCCGGCTACAGCCCCATTGCCAAACAGATGCGCGTTGCCGGCGATGTCGAGGTCGAAGTTAGCATCTCCAAGACCGGCGATGTCGACAATGTCAAAGTCTTGTCCGGCAACGCCCTGCTAACGGCCACGGTCGTCAAAACGGTGAAGGATTGGAAATTCACTCCCTTCGCCAGCGAAGCCATTACCCAGTTGAAGTTCACCTTCAAGCCCGAATAGATCCCTCAACCTAATCCCGACCTACTTTCTAGAACTTTTCAGGAGAATACTCGCATGTCCAAATGGTCCGCTGGAAAACGTCTGTCGGTCACGACGACGCTCGTCGTCGGCCTCGCCGTGGTGCTAGGCATCAGCGCGGCATGGGTCACCAGTCACCTGGGTAACCAGCTTGATCGCGCCATCAATCACATGGCTCGACAGCAAATGCTCGCCGGCCAGGTCAGTACCCGCGTCAGCGAAATTGACGCCCTTGAACGCGGCGTTGCCATGGCCATGATGCTCCAACAGACGGCTACTGTCGAAGAGCTCCGTCAGAAGCTGAGCACGAAAGAGCAGGAAGCTCGCAAAGCGCTGGAAGAGCTGCGCACGCTCAGCGGAGCCTCCGCCTCCTCAGACCTGCAACAGATGACCAGTGAGTTCGATGCCGCCATCGAACTCCACCAACAAGTCGTCCGCGCCCTCAACGACCAGAAGATGGACGTTGCCATCGCCACCCTGAATACCCAACTGCTCCCCCGCCTCACACAACTTGGCGACCGCAGCCGCCATCTGGTCGACGATCAAGCCCGTCAACTCAACCTCGTCGGCCAAGAGGCCGAAACCGCCCGCTCGGTCAGCTTTCTCAGCATGCTCGGCCTCGGACTCCTCTCTGTCGTCGTCGGCCTCGCCGCCGTCTTCAGCGTCCACAAAATCCAAGTCGTCCTCCGCCAAACGGTCGCCGAACTCAACGAAAACGCCCGCCGCCTCGCCAACACCGCCGGCCGCGTCTCCGCCTCCAGTCAATCGGTCTCCCATGCCGCCAGCGAACAAGCCGCGTCCCTCCAAGAGACTTCGGCCTCCACCGAAGAGATCCACTCCATGACGAAGCGCAACGCCGAAAACGCCGAGTCCGCCACCCGCAAAACCAACGAAGCCGCCCACACCATCAAGGAAGCCAACCTCGCGCTCTCCCAGATGGTCGTCTCGATGAACGAAATCACCACCTCCTCCAACAAGATCTCCAAAATCATCAAGGTCATCGACGACATCGCCTTCCAAACCAACATTCTCGCTCTCAACGCCGCCGTCGAGGCCGCTCGCGCCGGCGAAGCCGGCATGGGCTTCGCTGTCGTCGCCGACGAGGTCCGCAACCTCGCCCAACGCTCCGCCCAAGCCGCCCGCGATACCACCCAACTCATCGAGGAATCCATCATCCGCGCCACCGAGGGCAAAGATAAACTCGACGAAGTCGCCCGCGCCATCACCGTCCTCACTAACAGCTCCCTCCAAGCCAAAGCCCTCGTCGAAGAGGTCTACGCCGGCAGCCAGGAACAGTCCCGCGGCATCGCGCAGATCTCCCGTACCGTCCTCCAAATGGAACAGCTCACCCAACAGCTGGCCGCCACCGCCGAGGAAGGCGCCGCCGCCGGTCAAGGCCTCGCCAGCCAAGCCCACCGCGTCGACGAAATCGTTGTCGGACTCCAAAAAATCGTCGGCGTCGCCGATACCGCCCCCGCCTCGGAAATCCAAACCTTCCGACCCGCGGCGCCTTCCGCCCAACCCACCCAAACCGCCAGCCTCAACAACCTGCGCCAAGCGACGCATCACAAAACACCCACCACGAACTCCGGCTACACCGACCAGTTCGCCAAACCAGCCGCCCTCCAACCCTCCGGCGGCGGACACAACGATGCGGACTCCATCCTTCCCCTCGACGACAACGACTTCAAACCCTTCTAACCCACTCCCAATCCAATCCCCCTCAGCTCGGATGCCAACCAGCATCCGGGCTTTCGCTTTCTTTCACCCTCCTGTATAATTATCCAAGGCACTGAATAAACATTCAGTGCCTTTCGTCGTTCTTATACGCACTCTAGGAGCTCCCCGTCTCAGCCATGCCCGTCGCCATCGCCCCCTCCATCCTCGCCCCTGACCTTCGCTCCGACCTCGACCTCTCCCTCGACGAACTCACCCGACTCCTCGCCCTCGCCGCCGACGTTAAACGCAACCCCTCCTCCTACGCCCATGCCCTTGCCGGACGCTACCTCAGCCTCCTGTTCGAAAAGCCCTCCCTCCGTACCCGCCTCACCTTCGACCTCGCCATCCAACAGCTCGGCGGCGGTGCCGTCACCCAAGTCGGCCCCATCGGTGAGCGCGAACCCCTCGCTGACATCGCCCGCAATCTCGACCGCTGGACCCATTGCATCGTCGCCCGCGTCTTCTCCCAAAACACCATCGAAGAACTCGCCCACTGGTCCCGCGTCCCCGTCATCAACGCTCTGAGTGATCGCTACCACCCCTGCCAAATCCTCGCCGACGTGCAAACCATCCACGAACGCTTCGGCCGTTGGCAAGGCCTCAAACTCGCCTACGTCGGCGACGGCAACAACATCGCTCACTCTCTGCTCCTCACCGCCGGCCGCCTCGGCATCCACATCGCCATCGCCTATCCCCCCGGCTACGCCCCTCTCCCTTCCGTCGTCGAAGCCGCCCGCCAAGCCGGCGTCTCCTACGAACTCACCTCCGACCCCCGCCAAGCCGTCGACGGCGCCCACATCGTCTATACCGACGTTTGGGCCAGCATGGGCCAGGAAGCCGAAGCCCTCAATCGGCAACAGATCTTCGCCCCCTACCAAGTCAACGCCCCCCTCCTCGCCGCCGCCCGCCCCGATGCCATCTTCCTCCATTGCCTCCCCGCGAAACGCGGCCAGGAAGTCACCGACGAAGTCCTCGAGTGCGCCCAATCCGCGGTCTTTGACCAAGCCGAAAACCGTCTTCACGCCCAAAAAGCTCTCCTTCTCCTACTCATCAAATAACCTCTCTATGTCCAATCCCGACAAGGTTCAACTCTGGGGCGGCCGCTTCGCCTCCGGCCCCTCCGCCACCTTCGAGAAATTCTCGGAGTCCCTCTCCTTCGACCAACGCCTCGCCGACTGCGACATCCGCGGCTCCCAAGCCTTCGCCCGCGCTCTCGAACGCGTCGGCATCCTCACCGCCGACGAACGAGCCCAACTCGTCGACGCGTTCGATTCCATGCGCACCGAAGCCCGATCCCTCGACTTCTATGCCGGAGCCACCGACGAAGACGTCCACACACTCATCATCCGCAAGCTGAAAGCCAAGGTCGGCCCCCTCGCCGACAAAATCCACACCGGCCGCAGCCGCAACGAACAAGTGTCCCTCGACACCCGCCTCTGGCTTCGCGAACAAATCGATCAAACCACCGCCCTCCTCGTCCAATTCCTCGACGAACTCCTAGCCCTCGCCCACCGTTTCCCCAACGCCATCATCCCCGGCTACACCCACCTCCGCCGCGCCCAACCCGTCCTCTGGGCCCACTACTGCCTCGCCTACTTCGAGATGTTCCTCCGCGACCTCGAACGCCTCCAACAAGCCCGCGCCCGCGTCAACCTCTGCCCCCTCGGCAGCGGTG
>JANODS010001398.1:0-1286 GCA_031412835.1 Acidobacteriota bacterium
CAAAGTGCGCCGCTGCCTCGCTCGAACTGGCATAGCCCACCGCCGTCGTCATCCGGTTCCACTGCGCCCGCCCGCTCCCGCTCGTCAGCTTGATCATCGCCCCAATCCCTGCCCGGTTGCTCTTCGTCCCTCGCAACCGCACCCCCAGCCAGTGCCGCCCCTCGCCCGTAGTATTCCGCAGCACGAGCGGAGCCTCCCTAATCCGGCTCACCACGGCATCCACTTGCCCATCCCCGTCCAGATCGCCAAACGCCGCCCCCCGATGCAGCGCCGCCACCCCAAACGGCATCGCCTCAAACGTCCCGTTCCCTCGATTCCTCACCCACAGGTTCCGCTGCCGCGAAGCCCGTTCGGAGTACTTCTCCGTGTTGTCCTGCACATCGGCGCAGGCGGCAAACAGATCCTTCCACCCATCGTTGTCGAAGTCATAAATCCCCGCGCTCCAGCCGCTATAGGCCATCGTCGCCCGGCCCACCAAACTCGCATAAGTCCGGTCGCGAAACTGCCCCTGCCCCATCCCCTGAAACAGGGGAAAGGTTTCGTTCGTCAACGCGGTCACAAACAGGTCTTCCCGCCCGTCGTTATCCCAATCCCGGAAGTCCACCCCCATTGCCGAAAGCGCCCGTCCGTCGTCGTTGAAAGCCACCCCCGCCGGCCCGCCCATCTCCCGAAACTTCCCATCGCCCTCGTTCAAAAACAACGAATTCGGCTGCGTATCGTTGGTCACCAAAATGTCCAGCCGCCCGTCTCCGTTGGCGTCCCCAAACGCCAGCCCCATCCCCTTGCTCGGATGCGCCCCGATCCCGCTCTGCGCCGAAACGTCAGTAAACGTCCCATTCCCGTTATTCCGATACAGCGTATTCGCCAGCGGAGCGTAGTGTTTCGGATGGCAGTAAGTCCGCACCTGCTCGCCGCACATCAACTCCGTCGCTGGATCCCACCGGACGTAGTTAACGACAAACAAATCCAAGTCGCCATCGTTCTCCATATCGAACCACCCGGCCCCCACCGCCCAGGGTCCGCCTGAACCCAGTTTCGCCGCCAAGGTCACATTGGCAAACGTCCCATCGCTCTTGTTCCGCCAAAGCGTATTCCCCGTCACCCCGGCCACGAACAGATCCGTCCACCCATCGTTGTCGAAGTCCCCCGCCGCTACGCCCATGTCGAACCCGGTCCCTGCCAATCCAGCCCGCTCCGTCACATCTTCAAATCGGCCGCCGCCCAAGTTCCGATAGAGCCGATTCCAATACTTCGCCGAGGTCTTCCGCAAGCTCGGCTGCTCCGCC
>JANODS010001399.1:0-1257 GCA_031412835.1 Acidobacteriota bacterium
GTCCCAGATCTTACTCAAACCCAGCACGAGCCACACTAAGGCAAACCACCGGCTGCCGCCAGTCTCCTTAAGCAGCGCCGGTCCTAAACGTCGACCCCGGCTCAACCGCAGCAATCCGATACTCACAAAAACCACGAGCAACGATCCAAATATTAAGTAGTACATCGCACCGTGCCTGACCATTTGCCCCTCCTCCAATTGAATTCGCCCTCAAGTCTACACCCTCGCCGACTTCCATCAGGAAGTATGATGGGACACCGATGAAATCTTCCGTCCGCCCTTTCCCTGCCGTAGCCCTCGCGATCCTCGCCGCCGCCCTCTCGTCGGCTATGTGGGCGCAAGCAACCGCCCCCAAACGATCCGGCGACCTCTCCACCGCCTCCCCCGCATCCCTCGGCCTCTCCCCCGAACGCCTCGCCCGCCTCCACGCCGCCATGCAGCGCCTCGTCGACGAAAAGCAAGTCGCCGGCCTCGTCACCCTCCTCGCCCGCCACGGCAAAATCGCCAGCCTCCAAACCCACGGCCCCCTCAAAATCGATTCCCTCTTCCGCATCTACTCCATGACCAAACCCGTCACCGGCGTCGCCATGATGATGCTCTACGAAAAAGGAAAGTGGCAGCTCAACGACCCCGTCTCCCGCTACATCCCCGCCTTCGCCCGCCTCAAAGTCTACACCGGCAAAAACTCCGACGGCACCCCCAAGCTCGAAGACGCCCCCCGCCCCATGACCATGCGCGAACTCATGACCCACACCGGCGGCCTGGGCTACGTTCTCAACCCCGCCTCCCCCGTCGACAAGATGATCATCGATGCCAACCTGCTCAACGCAAACGCCCCCCTCCAAACCATGATCGACGGCCTCGCCCAGATCCCCCTCCTCGCCCCGCCCGGCACCCGCTGGTCGTACAGCATCGCCGTCGACGTCCAAGGCTACCTCGTCGAAAAACTCTCCGCCCAACCCCTCGCCGACTTCTTCCGCCAGCGCATCTTCGCCCCCCTCGGCATGAACGACACCGCCTTCTACGTCCCCAAAGAAAAGCTCCCACGCCTAGCCCAAGTCCACAAAGGCTCCGGCCCCGCGCTCACCGTCGATGAAAACCGCCCCGACCCCGCCGTCATCCCCCTCGGCCCCTCCGGCGGAGGCGGCCTCCATTCCACCGCCCTCGACTACGCCCGTTTCTGCGAAATGCTCCTCCGCGGCGGCCAGTTCAACGGAACCCGTCTCCTCGCCCCCCGCACCGTCGAAATGATGCGAA
>JANODS010001400.1:0-9094 GCA_031412835.1 Acidobacteriota bacterium
CGAGCTCGGCACTTGCGGCGCAGTGGGTTGCGTGTTCGGCGGGGGCTCGATGGGCGGCGGGGGGGGGCAACGTGATGGAGAACCCGGATTTTGGGGGCCGGGCGGCGACGCTGTTTTACTGCGGAGAGGACAAGGAAGCCAAGCAGGTGGTGAGGCAGTTGGCCACGGAGTTGGAATTCTCGGCAGAGGATGCGGGCCCGTTGACGCGGGCACGGGTGCAGGAGCCATTCGCCATGATGTGGATTACTTTGGCGATGGTCGAGGGCTACGGCAGAGAGATCGGATTCTCGTTACTACGCCGGTAGTCAAAAACGGTCACGCCGGGCTGCAGCCGTCGAAGAAGCCCGGTTCCACGCGGTTACGGCCATTGTGCTTGGCACGATAGAGCGCCTCGTCGGCAGCCCGCAGCAGCGTTTCGGCGTCGACCTTGGGGCAGAAAGCGGCGTAACCTAAACTTGCCGTCACTGGAAGCAGCGTCGTGCCGGAGTCGACCGGTTCGGCCGCGATGGCACCGCGAACGCGTTCCGCCAAAGCGGCCAAATCAGCCGCGGCTTTGGGAGATACGATGAGGAACTCTTCGCCCCCGTAACGCCCGACAGCATCTTCTTCGTCCAGCACTTTTTCAATCCGCTCCGAAGCTCCGATCAGAACCGCGTCACCGGCCGCGTGACCATGGACATCGTTAACCTGCTTAAATTTATCGAGGTCAAGCATGATGACTCCGAGCGGGGAACCGGCCTCTACGGCGATCTTCATCTGGTCGGCCAGGATTTCCCTGATGCGTGCGCGGTTCTTAAGGCCGGTCAAGGTGTCATGGGTCGCCTGTTTGCGCAGGGCTTCTCGGGCCGAGAGGAGCTCATCCTGAAGTTCGACGATCCGGCGGCCGGCGCGGAGACGAACTCGAAGCTCTTGTTGATCGAACGGTTTGACGACGTAGTCATCGGCACCCGCGGTCATACCCTCAATGACATCTTCCTTCTGCGTCCGTCCGGTGAGCAAGAGGATATAGATGTAGGCGTCGCCGCCCTTCTGGCGAACCATTTCACAGACTTGCGGGCCGGTAAGCCCCGGCATCATCCAATCCAGCACCGCTAACCGCGGAGCGTCCGGCTGGCGCAGTACTTCCCATGCTTGCGTACCATCGGAGGCAGAGACCACCTCGTAGCCCCATTTCTTCACCATGCTGGTCAGCAGGTGTCGGGAAACGTTACTGTCGTCGGCAACAAGGATTTTCATGCTCAAGAAGGATAAGAAAGGACTCGATCAAAGGTCTTATCGGCAGAATTGAGAAATATTTAGCCTCGAGTGCTCAGTTTGCCGCAGACAGGCGGGGCCAATTCTGGTGGCTGCTTTATGATAACCGACAATCCGATGATTGCTCATCAAAGTCTCTACATTTCCTTGTTGGCCGACGAAATTTCGCACGACATCGAGCACACGGCATCGAGCCCGTCCAGAGTGATATCGACGAAATCGTGGGTCCGCATTAGCGCCGGGTCCCAGGAATTCACAATTTTCTGTATTTCCGGAGTAGCGTTCTCAGGTGGCGCGTGTGTTTCACAAAAAACCGCGTTTTTCGATTCGGCGAAGGCGGCATGGTATCTTGAAAAAGACGACGGCGAGGTCTCGCATCGAACCGTCGGCAAGAGGAAGGATTCAAGAAAGCCCATGCAGAACTCCGTTTTAATCCCGATGGTGGTGGAGCAGAACTCGCGCGGCGAACGTGCCTACGATATCTATTCGCGCCTGCTCAAAGAAAACATCATTTTTCTCGGGACGCCAATCGACGACAACGTCGCCAACCTGATCATCGCCCAGATTTTGTTCCTGGCGGCGGAAGACCCGGAGCGGGACATTTCGATTTACATCAACTCCCCGGGAGGATCGATCACCGCCGGTTTGGCCATTCTCGACACGATGAACTTGGTTCAACCCGACATTGTTACGTACTGCGTTGGACAAGCGGCGTCGATGGCCGCCGTGCTGTTGGCCTGCGGCGCGAAGGGCAAGCGGTACTCCCTGCCCAATTCCCGGATTCTGATCCACCAACCGTCAATGCACGGCTTGGCCGGACAAGCCACCGACATCGATATTTACGCTCGAGAAATCCTGAAAATGCGCGAGTCGCTGAATCAGATCTTGGCAACGGCCACCGGCCAGACCGCCGAGAAGATCGCCCGTGACGTGGATCGCGACTACATCATGCGTCCCGAAGAAGCCATCAAATATGGGATGATCGACCGCGTCATCTCGAACAGCAAGGACATGGCAAAGTAAGTGCCCTCGGGCGGCGACCTGCGCAGGTCCCTAGGGCCGACGCAGGTAGTCGCAGCCGGGGTGTCCTGTATTGTGGGCGCGGGGATCTATCTCTCGCTCGGCGACTTAGTAGCCCCGTTGGGGCCATTCGTCGTTCTGGCCTTCGTTTTGGCGGGATTCGCTTGCGGGCTGACGGCGTTGAGTTACGCCCGGTTCGCGGCGCATTTCCCGGAGGCCGGCAGCGCGTTTACCTACGTCCGGCAAGCCTACGGGCCGAGGGCGGGATGGATGACGGGGTGGACGCTGATCCTGGAATATACCGTCGGCGCGGGGGCCGTGGTGGGCCTTTGGAGCTACCTGATTGAGAAAGAGTTCGGGTGGCCGCAGCCGATCGTGATTCTGATTTCGATGACGGTAGTGACGGGGTTGGTGATGGCGGGGATCGAGCTGTGGAGCTGGGTGACGGTGACCTTGGTCGTCTTGAAAGTTGGAACGCTGTTGCTGTTCTGCGCCCTCGCGGCGATTGGCCCGGCAGCGGAAGGTCCCATCGGCTACGGCTTCACGCCGGGCGAGTTCCTGCGGGTGGCCGGGATGGCGGTATTTTCCTTTCTCGGATTCGAAAGCGTGTCGACGTTGGCGCAGGAGACGCGAAATCCGAAGCGGGATATGCCGATCGGCATCCTGGGTTCGCTCCTGCTCGCTACGCTGCTCTACGTGGCCGTGGCGGGCCTCTACGTGCGAGTGACTCCGCAGGCCGACTGGGGGTCGGCGAACCCGCTGGCCGGGGCGCTAGGCCGCTTGGGATACGCCGGGCTGCGACCGCTCGTCACAGGCAGCGTCGTCATCGGCCTCTCCACAGTCGCGATGGCGATGGTCGTCGGGCAGACGCGCATCCTGTATTCCATGGCGCGCGACGGTTTGGGTCCGGCCGCGTTTGGCGAGGTCCATCCGCGATTCGGCACGCCGTGGAAGGGCACGCTCGCCGTCGCATTCGCGGTTACCGGCCTGGCGTTGGCCGCGCCGGGTAACTTACTTTACAGCGTCGCTATTGTTGGGACGTTAAGTGTGTTCACGGCCGTGGCGCTAGCCGGTACAAACCGTTGGCTGGCCTGGCCCGCGGCGGCGATCAACCTGGCGCTGATGGCGGGCTTGGGATGGGAAGCTTGGGCGGCAACGGCGGTGTGGATGGCGATAGGCTGGTTCAGTTACTGGTTCACTTATAAGGGACAACGATGAAGATTACACGCATTTTGACCAAGGTCGTCCATGCGCGGATGCGGAACTGGATATTCGTGAAAGTAGAGACCGATCAAGCCGGGCTCTACGGCTGGGGCGAAGCGACCCTCGAATGGAAGACCAAGAGTGTCGTTGGTGCCGTCGAGGATCTGGCCGTGCTGTTGATCGGGCAGGATCCCCGGCGCATTGAACACCTGTGGCAGATCATGCACCGCCAGTATTTTTGGCGCGGAGGGATCATCAACTACACGGCGATCAGCGGCATCGACCAAGCGCTGTGGGATATCAAGGGCAAGGAGTTAGGCCGACCGGTTCATGAGTTACTCGGCGGTCCGGTACGAGATTCGTTGCGTTTCTATGACCATCTGGGCGGCGGCAAGATGGAAGATATCTACGGTGCTTCCGATCCGGGTTACTTCGCCGAGCGAATCCTGATGTCGATGGAAGAGGGCTTTACGGCTGTTAAATCGATGCCGATTCCGATTTCGGATCCGATCGAACGGGCCGGAACGTTGAAGCGGGCCGCGAAGTGCGTTGAAGCAATGCGCCTGGCCGCCGGGGACGACGTCGACATCATGCTCGATCTTCATGCGCGCACGACGCCGGCGGCGGCCATCCAATTCGGCATGATGCTCGTCGATTACAACTTGTACTGGTATGAGGAGCCGTGTTGGCCGGAGTCAATCGACGGGCTGGCGGAGGTGGCTCGAGCGCTTCCCTTCCCCATCGCCACGGGCGAACGGCTGGTGGGTCGGTGGGAGTATCGGGAGTTGTTCGAAAAGCGAGCCTGCGCGATTGTGCAACCCGATTGCTCGCACTGCGGAGGGATTACCGAGGTGCGTAAAATCGCGGCCATGGCCGAAACCTACTTGATGTCAGTCGCGTGTCACAACCCGCAAGGTCCGATATCGACCGCGGCCTGTACCCATGTCGCGTTCGCGACGCCGAACTACCTCATTCAAGAAGTGGTCCGCAAAGACGTGCCATGGCGTGCCGAAGTCGTCTCGGGTCAAATTCCCATTGTGAACGGCCAAGCGGTGCCGCCGACCGCTCCCGGCTTGGGCATCGATATCAACGAAGCCGCTGCCGACCGCCACCCCTGGGAGCCTGAGGTTACGATGAACTTCTTCCGTCGGGACGGCAGCGTCGCCGACTGGTAACCGGTATAGAACCGGCCCCGCACTCTCGGGGCCGGTTCGTCATCGAAAACTACCAGCGACCGCCGCCACCGCCGCCGCCCTTGCCGCCCCGACCGCCACCACCGCCGCCGCGACCACCGCCACCACCCCCGCCGCCAAAGCCGCCGCCGCCGCCCTTACCGCGACCGCCGCCACCGCCACCACCGAACCCACCACCACCACCGCCGGACGGACGAAAGCCGCCGCCACCGCCGCCGCCAGGGCCG
The DNA here is from genome assembly GCA_031412835.1 of Acidobacteriota bacterium. Lineage (GTDB taxonomy): Bacteria > Acidobacteriota > Terriglobia > Bryobacterales > Bryobacteraceae. The sequence goes on from JANODS010001400.1 coordinate 4,898, forward strand.
CGCTCTTCACGAGGACGGGCTTCTTCCACTTTCATCGGACGGCCACCGAGATCGTAGCCATTCAGGGCCATGACAGCAGCATCGCCTTCCGCATCGTTAGGCATTTCCACAAAGCCAATGCCGCGCATCTGCCCGGTATCACGATCCCGCAACAAATGAACGCGATCCACTGCGCCGTACTGGCCAAACATCTGCAGCAACTCATCATCGCGAACGTCGTAGGGCAGGTTGCCTACAAAAATATTCTTCATCGATCAAGGTCTCCTTACCTAGCAAATCCAATATTCCGCGCAAGAAAGACCCACTACCAATGAAGAACGCAAGACTGACTCCGCGCGAACCGGCTGCCCCTATAGCATAACCCGAACCGGACTAGAAGAGAAGTTTAATTCCCAGTTGCAAATGACGCGGAGCCTGCGCCGAGAGTATCCGGCCATAGGTCCCGGAACCGAAAACCGAGTCCGGTAAATCGAAGTTCGTCCGGTTAGCTACGTTGAAAGCTTCCGCTCGAAACTGTAAATTTACACGCTCGGACAACGCCATATTCTTGGTCACCGAAACGTCAAGATTAGCCACACCCGGGCCGGTTAAAATGTTGCGCCCGGAGTTGCCAAAGGTACCGAAAGGTTGCAAGGCAAACGCCGCGGTATCAAACCAACGCTCCGGAACGGGGTTAGCCAGCTTGCCATCGGCCAAACGATTCGGGCGATCATTAGCCCCAAAACCGAAGCTCGTCCGGCCGGTATTGGAGCGGTCCAGATCCGATAGTAAGGAGACGCCGAAAGGACGGCCGGATTGGAAACTCCAGATACCATTGGTCTGCCAGCCGCCGAGCCAGCGATGACCCTTCCCAAACGGTAAGTCATAGACATAAGCGAGCGACAAACGCTGACGGACATCGAAGCTGGACCGAGCCCGCTCCAGCCGCCAGTTGTTCGAATCCATGGGAAAGTTCGGATCCGCCGCGGTCGAGAAAAAGTTCGATGCGTCGTCGATTGACTTGGCTAGCGCGTAGCTGCCCAGCAGACTCAGGCCACGCGAGACCCGCTGCTCGAAACGCGCTTGCAGCGAATGGTAACTGGAGTTACTCCGCGATTCGATGGCCGTGATATCCCCGTAGAACGGATTCGGACGGAGATTCTGCTGGCTTGCGTTCGCGTTGGCCTGATTGATATCCCGCCCCGAATGGAGCTTCGTACCCTTCGTCCCGACATAGCCGACTTCGAGCACTCGGCCCGTACCGAATTGACGTTGCAGATTCAGACTCCAGTTCTGCATATAAGCGGTGCGGAGATTGCGTTGATAGGTAACTGCCGATGGAGGTAGAGCCAAAGGGAAATTGGCAGGGAAGGGGTCGTGCAGCAGAAGGTTATACTGCTGGAAGGTAAAGTACGTGCCCACATTGTAATACGGGGGATTGAAATAGATGCCTTCGCCGGGTGCCAGCGGGGCCTGATCGTAATAGATTCCGTAACCAGCCCGCAGGACAGTTTTGTCATTCAGCGAGTAAGCTAGACCAACGCGGGGGGCGAGATTATTCCGGTCGGGAAGGAAGGCCCCTCGCGGGATGCCGTTCGTGCCGAGCTGGTTTAGTTGGCCGTTCGTCACGTTGTAGATCGACGCCCGATCCGCCGCATCCACCGGCGGCGTGGCGAACTCATAACGAACGCCCAAATTCAGCGTGAGCTTGGGGCTGAGCTTCCATGTATCCTGGGCGAAGAACGAAGACGACTTGGACCGCAGCCGTTGATTATTCGTGCCCCGGGCGACGCCCGAAACGCTGACGAGCCCCTGCATCATCTCCGCCAAGGCGTTGCCGGTGAATCCGACGAACGACAGCAGCCCTCGCGAAAGCACGTTGCGATAGGCGTTCTGCTGCTGAACCCGGAAGTCGAATCCGAACTTGAAAAGATGACGGTTGCGGGTCCAGGTGACCTGATCAACGACTTGGTAGGAGTTGGTGACGCCCCGCTGCGGATTGTTGTATTCGTCGCCAATAGAGCCGAACCCCGCGATGGAGATGAAGCTGAGACCGGTGTTGATCGGGTTCGGAGATACGACCGGCAGCCCAACGCGCTGGTTCAGATTGGCGGCCTGCTGCTCCTGCACGACGCCGAGAGCAACCCGGTTGAACCCGAGTCGAAGTTCGTTCAGAAGGTTGGGCCGAAACGCGTGCACCTCGGAGATCATCAGGTTTTGACCGCGACGGGAATTGCGCGACCCGTAGCCCGGCAGTGGCGAAAACGAAGCACCGGCAAACGGTTCCAGGAAGTCACGATCCGCGAACGAGTAGCGCGCCGAAAGGTCCGAGTTGCGGGCTAGCCGATGGTCGAACTTCAGGTCGAAAGATTGGTTGGAGTCGCGGGCGATGGGCGCTGACGCAAAATTCTGGCTGGGGTCGGCGCGGTTCGGCAGCGGGTAAAGAGCAGCGATGCCGCGGGCGATAGGGTGCTGCCGTTCAATAGGAATCCGGTTACCGGGGAAGGGGCGCTGGGTGAAGAGGTCGATGGGAGGGGTGCGAGGGTCGGACTGCGAGAAGTCGCCGATGCGCTCCAGGGCCGTCGGAACGCGCGTGGACCGCGAGATTCCCTCGCGACCGAGACGCGATTCGAAATCGGCAAAAAGGAAGGTCCGATCCTTGACGATAGGCCCGCCCAGAGAAGCGCCGAACTGGTTGCGCTGATATCGCGGATCCGGCCCGGCGGGGGCGAAAAAGTTCCGCGCATCCATGGCCTGATTGCGGAAAAACTCGTAGGCCGTTCCATGCAGAGCGTTCGTGCCGGATTTCAGCACGACGTTTACCTGGCCGCCGGCGTTCCGGGCGAAGGCGGCATCGTAGCTGCCGGTCAGCACTTCGAACTCGCGGATGGCATCCACCGAGGGGGTCACGCCAACGCCGTTCAGCTTTGGGTCGCCGTTGTAAACGCCGTCCAGAGTGAAGCCGTTGGCGGAATCCCGAGCGCCGTTCGAGTTGAACGTGAAGTCGCCCCGCACGGTGCCGGACGAGCCCTGCGCCGGCAGGGTGATCCCAGGCACGAGCAGTGCGAGCGATTGGAAGTTCCGGCCGTCCAGGGGCAGCGCGACGATCTGACGATTTTCGATCGTGGTGCCCAGCGATTGGGTTTCGGTCTTGAGGGACTCGGCGGGGGCGTTGACTTCGATCACCTCGGCTCTATCGCCGGGTTGGATCAGCATTTCAAGACGTTGTTCCTGATTTACGCGGAGGGTGACCGTGGAAGAAGTCCGGCGAAAGCCGGGACTGTCAATAGTAACTTTGTACTCGCCAGGCGAAAGAAGGGCGAAGGAGAAGGCTCCCGCGGCATCCGTCCGGGCGGTCCAAGTGCGACCCGTGGCAATCTGGGTCACGACGAGGTTGGCATCTCGGACGATGGCCTTCGACCCATCGCGCACAGAGACATTCAAAAGGCCGCGCAGGGTTTGGCCGGGCAAGAGAGAGAGAAAGAAAAACAGCAGGACCACGAAGCGAATCATCTTCATAGGATACTGGATCCCGATGAGACGATTCGCATTTTTTGCCGTGATTGCCTGTTTACAGGGGGCGGACTGGCCGCAACACCTCGGCCCGAACCGGAACGGAGTGGCCAATGAGGGCGATTTCGCTCCTACCGGCAAGATCGTTTGGAGCCGCGACGTGGGGGCTGGATTCGCCGCGCCCGTGGTGAGCGACGGCAAGGTTTATCTCTACCACCGCGTTAGCAACGAAGAGATCTGCGAAGCGATGGATGCCGACACCGGAAAGACCCGCTGGAGAACGACCGTGCCGACGAACTACCGCGATGATTTCGGCTTCGACGAAGGGCCCCGCGCGGCGCCGGTGGTGGCCGCGGGGCGGGTCTTCGTCCACGGTGCCCACGGAGTTCTCACCGCGATGGACGCCGCGACCGGCAAGGCGCTCTGGCAGATTTCGACCATGACCGTCTTCGGGGTGGAGAAACAATTCTTTGGGCAGGCGTCGGCTCCGCTGGTGATGGGCGATCGGGTGATGTTGCAGATCGGTGGGAAGGCCGGGATTGGGGCCTTCGACGTCGCGACCGGCAAGCAGCTCTGGACAGCGACGACGGACGAGGCCGGCCATGCCAGCCCGGTTCCGTATAAGAACGGCGAAGCGGTGTTCTTCACGCGGACGGGACTTGTGGTGCTCGATACCGCGACAGGAAAAGTGCGCGGACAGATGCG
>JANODS010001401.1:0-2145 GCA_031412835.1 Acidobacteriota bacterium
ACTTCTCCGACCACGGTGCCAACCGTCTAGGTGCCAGCGCCCTCATGCAGGGCCTCGCCGATGGCTACTTCGTCATCCCTTACACCATCGGCAACTACCTCGCCTCCACTAAACTCGACAAGGTATCAGCCGACCATCCCGCTGCCCTCGCCGCCAAAGCCGAAGTCGGCGAACGCGTCAAAAAACTGCTCTCCATCAAGGGCAAACGGACCGTCGACAGCTTCCACCGCGAACTCGGCAAAATCATCTGGGACTACTGCGGCATGGCCCGCAATGAAAAAGGGCTCACCGAAGCCATCGCCAAGGTGCGAGCCCTCAAAGCTGAATTCTGGACCAACGTGAACGTCCTCGGCTCGGACGGCGAACTCAACCAGTCGCTCGAAAAGGCTGGTCGCGTCGCCGACTTCATCGAACTCGGCGAGTTGATGTGCATCGACGCGCTGGACCGAAAAGAGAGCTGTGGCGGCCACTTCCGCGAAGAGTACCAAACGCCGGAAGGCGAAGCGCAGCGCGATGACGAAAACTACGCCTACGCCGCCGCTTGGGAGTTCGCAGGCGAAGGCAAGGACCCCGTCCTGCACAAAGAACCACTGACGTTTGAATACGTCCACCCGTCGCAGCGGTCATACAAGTAAGGGATTGAATACAGCCATGAGCAGCATGAAGATGACCCTCAACGTCTGGCGTCAGAAGTCGCCCGCCGACTCCGGCCAGATGGTGAAGTACCAACTCGATAACGTCAGTGAGCATATGTCGTTCCTCGAAATGCTCGACGTCTTGAATGAGCAGCTAATCGGCAAAGGCGAAATTCCAATTTCCTTCGACCACGATTGCCGCGAAGGCATCTGCGGCTCCTGCGGCTTCGTCATCAACGGCGTCGCCCACGGCCCCCGAGGCGGCACCACCGTCTGCCAGTTGCATATGCGCGAATTCCAGTCCGGCGATGAACTCTTCATCGAACCCTGGCGCGCCTCCGCCTTCCCCATCATCAAGGATCTCGTCGTCAACCGTAGCGCCTTTGATCGCATCATCCAGGCCGGCGGCTACGTCAGCATCCCCACCGGCAGCGCCCCCGACGGCAACGCCATCCCCGTGCCGAAAAAAGAGTCCGACCGCGCCATGTCCGCCGCCACCTGTATCGGCTGCGGAGCCTGCGTCGCGGCCTGCCCCAACGCTTCGGCGTCGTTGTTCACTTCGGCCAAGATCTCCCATCTCGGCCTGCTCCCCCAGGGTCAGCCCGAACGCTACGACCGTGCCGTGAAAATGGTCAACCAAGCCAACGAAGAGGGCTTCGGCGGCTGTACCAACATCGGCCTCTGCGAAGCGGTCTGCCCGAAACATATTTCGCTCGAAAACATCGCCCGCATGAACCGCGACTTCACTGTCGGCGCTTGGTCCTACCGCGAAGCGACTGCGGACGGTGGCGGAGCGTAGAATGGAGTGGTGCGATTAACCTTTGTTCTTCTGGTCGGAGTCGGGCTCTACGCGGCGGACTACACCCAAGTCGAGCCGATCTTCAAGTCAAAGTGTTACTCCTGCCACGGCCCGTCGAAACAGCTAAGCGGCCTCCGTCTCGATGACGCCGAAGCAGCCCTCCAAGGCGGCTACAGCGGCAAAGTAATCGTCCCCGGCCAAAGCGCCGCCAGCAGCCTATGGCTCCGCGTCGTCGGCAAACCCGGCCCCACCGCCATGCCCTTCGGCTCGAAAGGCCTCTCCCCCGACGAAGCCTCCGTCATCGCCTCGTGGATCGATAGCGGAGCCAAATTCCCCGCCACTCTAAAAGCCACTGCGAAACGAACCCAATCCCGCCATTGGGCCTTCCAAAGCTTCTCCAAACCCAACGGCTTGATCGACAGCTTCATCACCGATCGCCTAGCCAAGGACAAGCTCCGCATGTCCCCCGAAGCCGACCGCGCCACCCTCCTTCGCCGCCTCTCCTTCGATCTCATCGGCCTCCCCCCCTCCCCCGAAGAAGTCCGCGCCTTCGTCGCCGACCGCAGCCCCAAGCCTACGCCAAGCAAGTCGACAGCCTCCTCGCCTCCCCCCACTTCGGCGAAAAATGGGCTCGCCACTGGCTCGACCAAGCCCGCTACGCCGACTCCGACGGCTACGAGAAAGATTGGGCCCGCCCCTGGGCCTGGCGCT
>JANODS010001402.1:0-2657 GCA_031412835.1 Acidobacteriota bacterium
AATGGGCGATGGCGGCGGCGCGGGCGGGTAAGCACGTATTGTGCGAGAAGCCGCTATCGGTGACGGTGGCGGAGGCGGAGCAACTGTTGGCCGTGCAACGGGAGACGGGCGTTCAAATTGGAGAGGCGTTCATGGTGGCGACGCATCCGCAGTGGTTGCTGGCGCGGCAGTGGGTGCGGGAGGGAAAGATTGGGGAGTTGCGGGCGATTCAGGGATTTTTCAGTTATACGAACGTAGACCCGAATAACATTCGGAACAAGGCGGATTTCGGTGGTGGGGCGTTGATGGACATTGGGTGTTACCCGATTTTCACGTCGCGATTTGTGGCGGAGCGGGAGCCGCGGAGAGTGTTGGGTTTGGTGGAGCGGGATGCGACGTTTGGGACGGACCGCCTGACGACGGCGGTGTTGGATTTTGAGGGCTGCCAGGCGACGTTTACTTGCTCGACGCAGTTGTTTCCTTATCAGAAGATGCATTTTTACGGGACGACGGGGCATATCGAGATGGAGATTCCGTTCAACGCGCCGCCGGACAAGCCGTGCCGGATTTTCTTGAACGGAGAGGCGGCGGAGCTGCCGGTGATGGACCAATATACGGTGGAGTTTGATGAGTTTTCGCGGGCGGTGTTGGAGGGGAGGCCGGTGGCGGTGCCGGTGGCGACGGCGGTGGGAAATATGCGGGTGATCGAAGGGGTATTTCGGTCAGGGGCGGAGGGAGGTTGGGTGACGCTGTGACGCCGAAAGCAAAGTTGCTGTGGCTGGGGTTGGGGGCGGGGCCGGTGTATGCGCTGGTGGCGCTGTTTGCGTTGAAGGTGCTGAAGATTGGGGCGATTCAGTTTGGGATGTTCAGCGTGATTGTAGCGTGTGGGTATGCGTTTTGGTTGGCGGGGGCGGCGCGGGAGTATGCGGAGTCTCCGGAGCCGTTGACGCCGGAGGCGAAGAAGGCGGGGGAAGAGGCGATGGAGCGGTTGGTGGCGCGGAAGAAGAAGCGGTAATCCTGGACATGGTTATCGAGGCGGTGTGACGCATCGATTCCACGGAGCCGCGCACGCCAGTAAGCGCGATTTTCTTATCGCGGTTAGGCCAACGATTCGAGAACGGCGTAGAGACCGAAGCGGGGCTGCAACGAGCCGCGGCCCCAGCGGTTGACGTGCCAACGAAGGCGAAGGAATTGGATCGCCGGTTCGGTCGGCAGATCGAAGACGAGGGCGGCAGTGCCCACATAAAAACGCTGCGGGAAAGCCGCGACGGCTTTCGATAGCCACGTGGTGCCATCGGGTGAGGCTTCGATGGATACGTCGATCGACTGCTGTTCCACTGACGTGGTGATGCCGAGCGTCACCTGCACCGCCCGCAGACCCGGAGGGATTTCAGTGGCCGTAGAATTGCCGGGGGCGACGATGACCGTCTCCGGAAGCAGGAACCGCGGGGCCATACGCTGGCTAGACTTCTCCGGGTGCTTTGGCGGGGGCGGCGGGGCGGTTCGGCTCCATGATTTCCACTTGATCGCGCGTCAAACGCACCACGCGCACTTGCCCTCGAGGGCCGATGGGGCCGATGTCACGACCCGCCTTCTGGACGGTAACTCCGCCGGCATTGCCGACCACCATGCGGGCCGACTCGGTGGTATTGACGCTTTGGGATTGGCCCGGCTCCAGGACGCCCATGAAGATGCGCTTGCCGTCGGCCGTAACCTCAATCCAAGTCTTCTCGGTGGCGGCGATGTTGAGCGACATTACACCGTCTTTGGTCGCCACCGGAATCACGACGGGTACGGTAGGAGTCGTTTCCACGACAGCGGCAGGCTCTTTCGTCTCCGGCCGTGCCTGAGCGGGGACCGCTGGCCGCGGAGCGGAGGTAGCGGTCGGTTGCGGCTTATCGGTACTCCGCAGGTTGTCCCACAGCAGCGAAAGAAGTCCGCCGCCGGCGACGACTACGACCAAGCCGGCGAGAGCTAAGCCCGTTCTGCCGTCAAAGAAAGAGTTCGATCCTTCGGTGACCGGGGCAATCGAAATCAACTTGCGCACTTCGGTCTGCTGTACTTTGGGGTCGCGCTTCGCACCGATGGCTTCGAGGTCGACCACCGATTCTGGTTGCAGGATCGAAGCGTATTCGGCTTCGAATTGCCCACCGTTTAGGCCTAGAATTTGGGCGTATTGCCGAACGAAACTACGATTGAAGAACCCACCTGGCAACTTGGACCAATCGTCCGCCTCAATCGCTTCAAGGTAGCGACTACCAATACGAAGCTCGTCGGCGATCGGACGAAGCTCTTTGCGTTGCCGAAGACGCTCATCGCGGAGTCGTTGCCCTAAACTTGCCATAGAAACAGAATACCTCTAGCCAGCTTATAATGTACCATTGTCCACCAAGTCAAACGGCCCCGCCGCCACCGTCATTGTCGTCAACTGGAATCGTCGTGAAATGCTGCGTGAATGCCTCCAATCCATAAGAGAACAAAGAACTTATGAAGGGGAGACGTTGCAATTGGAGGTTGTGGTCGTTGATAACGGATCGACGGACGGCTCGGCGGAAATGGTACTCGAGGCGTTTCCGAATTATCGACTGATTCGGAATACCCTAAATAGGGGCTTCTGCGGAGCAAACAATCAGGGAATTGCCGCCGCTACAACGACGCGAATCGCCCTTTTAAATAAC
>JANODS010001403.1:0-1529 GCA_031412835.1 Acidobacteriota bacterium
TCCGGTTTGTGTTGCGTTGGGGAGTGCGATGGCAGTGGGCGGGTTGGTGTATTTGGCGACGTTGTCCGGGCCGGTGCCGCCGTCGTTACGGATGGCGGGGTTGTTTGTGGTGGGGATGAGCGCGGCGATGGTGAACACGGCGATCTTCCACGCAATCACACCGATGTATGAGCATGATCCGGCGGCGACGATCAACCTGGCGGGGATGTTTTTTGGGTTGGGCTGTTTGGCGACTTCGGGGGTGATTGCGGCGGCGTTCACGACTTACACGGCGTCGGCGATTTTGCTTATTATTGGGTGCATTCCGTTGTTTTATCTGTTGTCTTGGTTACGGGCGGCGCCGATGGCGTTAGCTCGCACCGAATTTCCGAGCTTGCGGGTGGCGATGAAGGATTTCCGGTCGCCGGGGGCGGTGTTGTTTACGTTGCTGCTGTTTTTCCAGTTTGGCAACGAGTGGGCGATTGCGGGGTGGTTGCCGCTGTTCGTGGTGCAGCGGTTGGGGGCGAGTCCGGCGACGGGGATTGGGTTGTTGTGCTGGTACTTCATGGCGCTGTTGGTGGGGCGGATTGTGGCGCAGGCGCTGTTGCGGCGGATGAAGCATTCGCGACTGTTGTTGTTTAGTGTGTTGGCGGCGTTTTTCGGTTGTTTGTTGTTGTCGTTGACGGCGACGATTGACGGAGCGTTTGTGGCGGTTTTGCTGATCGGGGCGGGGTTTGCGGCGATCTATCCACTGACGGCGGAGAGCATTGAGCATCGGTTTCAGAGCTATCATCCCGGGTTTTACAACGGCATTTTTTCGTTGGGGCTGACGGGAGCGTTGCTGGCTCCGACGGTGTTGGGGGTGGCGGCGCAGTATTGGGGGATTGGGAGCGTGATGTGGTTGCCGCTGGTGGGTTCGGTAGCGGTGTTTGTGTTGGTGTTGGCGATCTGGTTGGAGGCGCGGCTGACGCGGCGGTAGGGGCGATGGGAGTCCGCCGCGGGAGGCGTTTTCGCTGGCCGACTATGCGGAAGCGCCAGGGGATTGAAGTGCTAATCGGCGAGTTGGTGGCGGCGGGTTGGCCGAGTGAAGCGGCCACCGTTGGCGCGGTTTTGCGGGCGGCGGTTTGCTATACCGGTTACGAGAGTTCAGCGCCGTGGCCGCTTGAGTTGGCGAAGAATGCGTTTTGGGAGAGGCCGGAGGGGAGCCAGGGGCTGCAATTGGTGGTGAGTTATGGGTATGGGGCGTCGGGAGCTTAGCCGGCGCTGGTTCGATTGCGGGAGGGTCGTTGGGCTAGGCCGGGGTTGGCAGCGAAAGCGGTGGCGAGCCTCCAGCGGGTGGAGCGGCAACTTAGAAGTTGAAGCGGGCGCCGAGGAGGAGGATTCGGGTTCCGGTGGATCCGGTGATGCGGCCGAAATTGACGCTGTTGATGTCGGAGTTGGCGGCGGTCGGGTTGTTCCACTGGGGGGAGTTCAAGGCGTTTTCGGCGTCGAGTTGGAGGATGAACTCCTTTCTCTCGGTGACGCGGAAAATCTTGCGGACTTTCATGTCG
>JANODS010001404.1:0-2565 GCA_031412835.1 Acidobacteriota bacterium
CCCCACCGCCCCCGCCGCCCGCATTCGTCCCCACCGCTCCCCCGCTGTCTGGTAATGCGCCGATAGCTCCGCTGGAATCCCCTCCGGCACTCCCGAGATATACGCCACAATCTTCCCCTTCAGATCCAACCCCGCCAAATCGTCAAAATCTTTCTCCGGCACCGCAAATCCATAGCCAGCAAACACCACTCCGGCCTCTACGGTTGGCTCCGGTGCCACCCGCAACCCAATCGTCACCTCCCGCCCCAACTGCATCTTCTCCGCCGTCCCGCCCCGCACTAACTCCACGCTCGATTTCGCCTCGTCAATCCGCCGCACGTCAAACGGCACGGCCTGGTAGTAGCCATCCGTGCCGGCCGCTTTCAGCCCGTTCCGCTCAAATTCCTGCGCCACGTACTGCGCCGCCAATTTATGCCCCGGCGACCCCGTATCCCGGCCCTCCAACTTATCATCGGCCAAAAACTCAATGTGCTTCCACCAGCGGATAGCCAACGGGCTGGGCTCGGCGGCCCAAACGGCAGCCAACGCAAACAGGATGAACATCGCAGAGCGCATATCTTCTTATCATGATCCAGTACACTGTCCCCATGCGAATCCTCCTCCTCTTTTTGACCCTCCCGCTCTTCGCCCAGCTTAACGACAACCGTCTCTCCGTCACCGGCGACGCCGAAATCAAGGTCGCCCCCGACCGCGTCGTGATCTCCGTCGGAGTGGAAAGTCGCAACCCGTCGCTGCCAGTTGCGAAGTCACGGAACGACCAAGCCGTCGCCGCCATTCTGAAAGCCACCCTCGCCGAAGCCGTCGCCCCCGCCGACGTCCAGACCGACTTCATCGAAATCAACCCCGTATACCAGGAACGGAGCGCGGCCGAGAGCCGCGAAGGCTACTTGATCGATCATTACCGCATCCACAAAACAATCGCGATCACCCTCCGCGATGTCTCTCGCTTCGAGCGGCTCCTGTCGGCCGTGCTTTCGGCCGGTGCCAACCGCGTCTACGGCGTCGACTTCCAAACTTCGGAGCTGCGCAAGTACCGCGACCAAGCCCGCGAGTTGGCCGTAAAAGCCGCCATTGAAAAGGCGACGGCCATGGCGTCCGCTGCTGGTTTGAAGGTCAGCAAGCCCGAAAGCATCTCCGCCTACAACTACGGAGGCGGATCCGCCTACGGTCGCTCTAGCCGCGCCAGCAACATGATGCAGAACGTCTCCCAGAACGTTGTCTCCGCCGGAGACGGTGGCGAAGAGGTTTCCGGAACCATGGCCCCCGGCCGCATCAGCGTCCGCGCCAGCGTCTCGCTGACGTTTCGCCTCCTGCCATGATCGATTCCGGCTTCGCTTTGCGCCCACACTCTCAGCAGCCCCTCTATGAACCCCCAAGTCACCACCCTCGTCTGGATTCACTACATCGCCGCGATCGTCCTCGGCTTACCGGCCCTCGTTGGCAGCGTCTACAGCGGCTATGGACTGATCGAGCTCCTACGAAATCCCCTACCTCCCCTGCGCGAGGTCCAGTCTAGCCAGGACGGCATGCTCCAGATCATCACGGGTGCCGAGCGCGGCATCGGCATGGTCCTCCGCCCGCTGGCGGCGTTTGGAGAATTCTTCATTAAAGCTGCTTTCGCCGTCTCCATCGTTGTGCTCCTCTTCGCCATTGTGCTCTTCTTCACGGGCCGAGGTCTTAGCACAGGCTCCGGTTGGGCCCGCGTCCTCTCTGGCCTGGCTCTCGGCCTCATGGCGCTCGTCGGTGCTCTCGGCTGTCTGATCAGCGGCGGTCCCGGCATCCGCCTCCTCGCCTCGTCCATGGCTCTCGGCGGCGGCTACGGCGTCTACATCCTCGCCACGGCCTTCAAGCTAAAATAGAGAATAGTGCAATCTCGTCTAGGCCTTGTGCTCTCGCTGCTCACGGCCGCCATGTGGGGCACCTTCCCCATCGCTCTTCGGCCTGTCGTCGAAGTCGTCGACCCGGTAACTGTCACTTGGTGCCGCTATCTCGTTTCCGCCGTCGGTATGGGGGTCCTGCTCACCTTCCAGGGCCATCTCCCCACCCGCGCAAATTTCGCCAACCGCCGCTGGCTCTTCTTCCTCATCGCCCTCATCGGCTTCGCCGCCAATAACTTTGGCTTCCTCCTCGGCCTCCGCCTCACCACCCCGTCCACCGCCCAAATTGTCATCCAACTCGCCCCCCTCCTGGTCATTTTCGGAGCGGTTCGCTGGTTCGGCGAACACTTCGGCGCCTGGCAATGGCTAGGTGTCGCCATCCTCCCCATCGGTCTCCTCATCTTTTTTCATCAAAGGCTCACCGGTTTCTCCGATTCCTTCGGCCTCGGCATCCTCGTTCTCATCGGCAGCGCCTTCCTCTGGGCCAGCTACGCCCTCGCGCAAAAGCGGCTCATCCGCGACATGAAATCGGTCGCCGTAATGGGCACCATCTACGCCGCCGGTACCGTCCTCATGCTTCCCGCCATCGATCTCTCCCACCTTGCCGCCCTCGATTCCACCCGCTGGCGGTTTCTCTTCTACACCTGCCTAGTCACCCTCGCAAGCAACGGCTGTTTCAGCGAAGCCC
>JANODS010001405.1:0-2098 GCA_031412835.1 Acidobacteriota bacterium
GTTGCTGTTGTAGTACATGCGGCCGATATCGTCCTGGCTTGCGCCCCACTGCCCGCGATTATTCGTGCGCGCGCGTCGCCATCCGCCTTCGGCGGGCAGCATTGTCGTCGCGGGAACGCCGGGAAGTTCTTCCGTCTTCGGGCCGCTGTAGGAGGCGCGGAAACGGGTGGTGCAGTTGGACGAGTAGTACCAGTTGTCGAGTCCGTAGAACATGCTGTTGGCAGTGTGTTCGGGATTCGCGGGCCCGCCGTAGTCCGACGCGATCAGCGTCTGCTTCTCGCTTTTCAAATCCCCGTCAGCGTCTTCGGCAATCCAGGCACCCAATGGTCAAAGGTCTCCTCACAAAAGAACTTCGGCTTCGGAGGGGGCTTCGGGTGCTCGTCGTTCGGCTTCGGCAACACCGGCTGCGGCGGCGGCTTCAGCACAGGCCGCACTGGATTTCAATGCAGCGTCCCACCTCCTCCCTCCTTCGTGGGCTTCGCTTGTGGCTTTAGTTCCGGAAGCCAGGGCTTCGGCTTCGGCGTCGCCGCCTCCGCCCGGAACCAATCCTCTATCTCGGGCAGCCAAATCTTCACCCAAATCGGCCTCTCCGTTTCCGCCATCAACTCCATCGTCGACGGCACCAGCAACACCATCGCCCCCCTGACCAACCGCCGTTAACAAGCTACCGAATCGACACCGTCGGCCCCGCCGCGCTGTCCGTCGTCCCCACGCGAATCGCAATCGGCACCGCCGCCCCCACCGGCGCGTTCGCTGGGATCCGGGCGTTGATCTGCACCAACCCGTTCACCAACCCCGGTGCCGGTCCCACAAACAGCACCGGCGCATCCAGCGTCCCAATCCGCACCGTCGGCACCACCACCGTTCGCGGAAACGGCGCCGCCCCCGGAGCCAACCCGCCGTCCGGCTGCGCCGGAGTCAACGCGCCCGTCCCCGTCAGGAAGATCTGCAAAATCGAACCCCGCGCCGCCGCCGCCGTCGCCCTGTTCAGCTCCCCATTCTCGTTCAAGATCGCCGCCGCGCCCGACCCGCTCGCGTTCTGCGTAAAGATCGCCGCCGCCGTCGGTGCCACCGCTATCGTCGCCTCGTCGCTCTGCTGACCCAGATACTCAACCCGGACCCTGGCTTCCGTGCCCGTGATGCCGTACGGCACGATGGCGCTCAACTGCCGGTCGCTCGTATAGATCAGCGGTGCCGCCGTCCCGTTGATCAAAACCCGCGTCCCCGCCAAACTGCTCGTAATCCCGGTCCCCGCCGCATTCAGCTCCAAGGTCTTCAGCACCTCCGGCCCCAATAAAGTCCCGTAAATCGTGATGATCTCTCCCACGGCAATCGGCCCGCCCCGGAAGCTCGCCGCATTCAGAATCCCGTTCGCCGCCAGAGCCGGCCGCTCCGCCGCCTGCGTCACCGTATACGTCTGGTCCAATACGCTCAACGTCCCCGTCCGCGCGCTCCCCGTCAAGTTCGGCGTCGCCCGAAAGTCCACTGACCCCGAACCATTCACCGCCGACCAAGCCTCCACCGTCAGCCAGGTCTGCGCCGAAGTCGGCTCCCACGAACAACCCGGTGTCCCGTTCACCGTGAATCGGCCCGTCCGCGTCCCCGCCGCCAATGACAAACTCGTCGGGGCCAAAGTCACCGCGCACGTCCCGCCCGTCTGCGTCACCGTAAACGTCAGGTTCCCGATTCGGATCGTCCCCGTCCGCGTCCCCGCCGTCGCGTTCGCCCCCACCGTGTAGTCCACCGTCCCATTGCCCACTCCGCTCGCCCCGTTCACCACCCCAATCCAGCCCGTCGACGACACCGCCGTCCAAAGGCATGTGGTCGTCACCGCAATCGACCCCCGCGAAGCGTTCGAAGCCACCTGGACGCTCGTCGGGCTGATTCCCAACTCGCAGTTGGCCCCCACCTGCGTCACCACTAACTGACGGTTGCCAATGGTGATCGTCCCCTGCCGACTCCCCGGCGTCGTGTTCGCCGCCACCCGAAACGAAACCGTCCCGTCCGCGCTCCCGGCGGCTGCGGAAGTAAATGTGGTCCAAGGCACGTTCGTCGCGCCCTGCCAACTGCAACCGCTCGCCGCCTGGACGTTCACCGA
>JANODS010001406.1:0-7866 GCA_031412835.1 Acidobacteriota bacterium
CAACATCTTCCCGCGCCGCTGGTTCCCCCCCAAGCCCGGCCGCAATCCCCTGCCCCACTCGCCCCGCAACACCGGGGAATTCACCGACGGCTTCGGCAATCGACTCACGATCCACGCGGTCGCCAACCCGATGCAATTCGGCGTTCTCCCGACGGCGCTCAATAATCGGGCCCCCGGCTTCGGCGCGGTGGAGATCACCCGCGCCGACCACAAGATCGTCCTGACCAACTGGCCCCGCTGGGCCAGCATTGCCAAGGGCGACAAACCCTTCCCCGGCTGGCCCGTCACGGTCACCGACCTACAGAAGTCCTCCTACAAGCTCCAAACCCTAACTGCCCGAACCCGCTGCGTCGCCGAAGTTCTCGACGCCGAAAACAAAGTCCTGTACAGTCTTCGCTTAACCGGAAACCAGTTCGCCGCCCCCGTCCCTGGCCCCGGGGAATACACCGTCCGCATCCACGACCCCGCCACCCGCTACGAAGAGTTCCACCGCCGTCTGGAAGCAAAGACCACGAACTAAGGCAGCTTCGCAAATAGGCTGTCAAGCCGCACGGCAAGCTCGCCCGCTGCTAAAGCCGTCGTCACCCGAACAGGATCTCCGCCAGAGTGGTATTCCCAAGCCGTCCGCTTGTCGGGATCAATCACCCAGCAATAAGGGACGCCCCAAGCGTGATACTCCTCGCACTTGGCCAGCGTCGCGCCGAGCCCATCGCCGGGCGACAAAATCTCGCAACAGAGTCGGACCGGCTCTTCCGGGTAGGGACCTGGAAAATCATCGGCCACGACGACATCGGGCACCAGGTACTTCCGTTCACTCATCCGAAGCGTCAACTCCGGATACGGATTCACGCCCTGTGCTTGCAGCAGCACTTGCAAGGCAAACTGAATCCTTGAATGCAGCTTAGTCGGCATCGCCTTGGCGGTCACCACCCCGTCCCGGTATTCTCCATTAGGTTTCTCGCTCGATCGAAAGAACGCTTCCACTGTAGTCAGAACCGCGACGCCCATAAAATCATTCTACCCCCGATTCTCCCGCCCCCGGTCGTGGCAAAAGCGGAATACCCTAATCCCGCACAAGCTGCTTCGAAGAAGTATTCATCATCCCACACACGATCAGCACCAGCGCCGATCCACCCAGAAACTTCACGCTCTCGGGATAAAACGTAATCAAGTTCATAACCTGCGCCGGTCCGCCAAACGTCTCCCGCGAAATCAGCGTAAACCCTGCCAGCGCCACCAGCGGCATAAACAACGCGAGCGAATACAAACTCGTCGTCGCCGTCCCTTCCCCACTGTCCGACGAAGCCAACAGCACCCCACCGCCCAGCAAATACAGCAAATTCAAAAACAGATCGGTCTTCACGATCCCTTCCGCACGAATCATAAGAAAGAGGACGCCCATCACGCGCGCGAGTGTTTTTTGCGACCTTTGGTGGAAACGTTATGCCTACCCCGTCGTCTGGAAATCCACCGTCGGATTGTTCTCAATCAGCCGCTTCATATCCCAATTCGACGAAAACAAACAAGCCACCCGCCCGTTCTGATCCAACGCCAACACAATCCCGGTCCCCGAAATCCCCCGAATCTTCCGAATCTCCTCCAGCGTCGCCTTCGGCCAGCGCGCGCAAACGTACGGCAGCGGCGAACTGATCACCTTCACGCTATACTCCTGCAAAAACCGCGCCTCCACCACATCAAACTGCAACTGCCCCACCGCCCCCAAAATCGGCTCCCGCCGAATCGAGTCGATCCCATAATAAACCTGCACCACCCCCTCTTCGGCCAACTGCTCAATCCCCTTCCGAAACTGCTTACTCCGGCTCACATCCTCGTTCCGCAAACTGCAAAAGTGCTCCGGCTGAAAGCTCGGCATCCGTTCATACTCAATCTCGGAGTTCGAACTTAACGTATCACCAATCGTAAACAGCCCCGGGTTCACCACGCCCACGACATCCCCCGGAAACGCCTCATCGATCGTCTCCCGGTCCCGCGCAAACAGCCGGTGCAGCCGCGTCATCCGAATCTTCCGTCCCAGCCGCGGATGATTCACCAGCATATCCCGCTCAAACCGCCCAGAGCAGATCCGCAAAATTGCCATGCTATCGCGGTGCTGCGGGTCCATATTGCCTTGAATCTTGAACACAAACGCCGAAAACTCCGACGACTGCGGCTCAATCGCCACGCCCTTACTCAGCCGTGGAGCCGGCGGCGGAGCCAGCTTCACCAGCGCCTCCAAAAACGTCTCCACGCCGAAATTATTCAGCGCACTCCCAAAGAAAACCGGCGTCTGCTCCCCCGCCCGAAACTTCACCTCGTCAAACCGCGACAAAGCCCCATCCACCAGCGCCAATGTCTCCCGCAACTCCGACGCCCCCTCCTCCCCCGTCAACTCTTCCAGCGCCGAATCATCCAGCGACCGCGTCCAAGCCTCCGCCCGCATCTGCCCGCCGCTCGCCGGGCTAAACTGCAACAGCCGCCGCGTCTCCAGGTCCACCACCCCCCGAAACCGATTCCCCGATCCCACCGGCCAATTGATGGGCGAAGCTGTAATCCCCAACACCTTCTCTACTTCATCAATCAGTTCCAGAGGATCCAGGCCGTAGTGGTCCATCTTGTTGATGAACGTCAAGATCGGAATCTTCCGCAACCGGCAGGCGTCGAACAACTTCCGAGTCTGCGGCTCAATGCCTTTCGCGCTATCCAACACCATCACGGCGCTATCGACGGCTGTCAAAGTACGATAAGTATCTTCGCTAAAGTCCTGATGTCCCGGCGTATCGAGCAGGTTAAACAAACACCCTTGATACTCAAACTGCAGTACGGTCGAAGTGATACTGATTCCACGAGCCTGCTCAATCGCCATCCAGTCAGAGGTGGCATGGCCCCGATTCTTCTTCGGCCGCACGGCCCCTGCGGAATGCACCGCCCCGGCGTACAGCAGCAGCTTTTCGGTCAACGTGGTCTTCCCCGCGTCCGGATGCGAGATGATCGCGAACGTTCTCCGACGGCCAATCTCATTGGCGAAGGCAGGGTCTACAGCGGCATTGCGCAGGGGTAATTCTTCAACGGACTCTGATGACAAGACTGCTCCTGAAACTAAAGGGGAGAAACGGCTGGAAGGGGCGGAAGGAGAAGACTTTACGAATCACATCGCCACTGTTGATTGTGGAGCAGCTCACCAAACATGTCAAACTCAACCGCCGCGATGCCTATTGCGTCCTTGACCCAGTAATCAGATCTGAATACAGCAGGAGGGTGACAGCCAGTGAATTGAATCGTCTTTTGCGAAGTTACGGCTGAGGGAAATTCGGACCGGCACGTGCCACGCAATCCTGCGCGAGTTGAACATCAATTAGGGGCATCCATGATTAGCTACACGGCTCGATTCGACCTCGACGAAGAAAAGCAGGACGGTGGCTTCACCGTCTCCTTTCCCGATCTTCCCTCCGTCATCTCCCGGCCATAGCCGCCGCCAAACTGGAACTCTACTAGGCCGGGCAGGCCTCCGGTCTCTCCAAGCCGCGCCTGGACCCTCCGGGGTTACCCCGGGGGCTTCACCTAACCCAGCCACTCCTTCGCGGGATCCTCACTGCGCTTCACGCAGACACGATCCCGCCCAGTACGACACGTTGGAGCCTTCGGTGGCCTCGCAATGCCAAACACCATCCCCAACGCCGCCCTCGCCGCCCTCGCCCACTCTCTCCTCGCCGGCCCATTCACTCCAGAAACCCTCATCCTCCGCGCCCGCCACACCCTCGGCCGCAACTATCCTTGGCTCCCCGCCCTGGTAGCCGACCTCGCCCAAACCTTCGCCACCCAAACCCGCCCCCGCCACCGTACCCTCCTCGGGTTCCTCCGCTTCCATCCCCAACCCGACCCCGTCAAAGTCCTCCCCATCGCCCAGCACCTCCCCGCGCCGCCCCAAATGGTCTCCCGCTTCGCCTGGCCAGTTCCTCCTCTGCCCACGCTCTCTGAGCTCGCCGCCTACCTCGCCATCACCCCCACCCAACTTGCCTGGTTCGCCGACCCCAACGCGTCCCACTACCACTGCCTCACCCAACCAAAGCGCTCCGGCGGCCTCCGCCACCTCGCCGCCCCCAAGCCCCGCCTCAAAGCCATCCAATGCCAACTCCTCTCGGGCATTCTCAACCACCTCCCCCTCCATCCCGCCGCCCACGGCTTCTGCCTCGGCCGCTCCGTCCTCACCTTCGTCGCCCCCCACGTCGCCCAGCCCGCCATCCTGCGACTCGACATCGCCGAGTTCTTCCCGTCGATCCCCAAACCCCGCGTCGCCGCCCTCTTCCGTACCGCCGGCTATCCCGAACCCGTCGCCGATACGCTCGCCGCCCTCTGCTCCCACCGCGGCACGCTCCCCCAAGGCGCACCTACCTCCCCCGCCCTCGCCAACGTCATCGCCTACAAACTCGACTGCCGCCTCACCGGCCTCGCCCGCTCCCTCGGCCTCCAATACACCCGCTACGCCGACGACCTCGCCCTCTCAGGCCCCCGCCTCCCCCACAACCTCGCCGACCACGTGGGCGCCATCCTCCTCGAAGAAGGCTTCACCCCCAACTACCGCAAGACCCGCCAAATGCATCCCTCCCAACGCCAACATCTTACCGGGCTCACCCTCAACCAAAAGCCGAACCTCTCCCGCACCGTCTACGACGAGCTCAAAGCCATCTTAACCAACTGCCTCCGCCAAGGCCCCGAGTCGCAAAACCGCCACTCCCATGCGCGTCCATCCCAATGATCTCGGCTTCCAACGCATGGCCGACCGCCTAGCCCCCACGGTAGCCAGTATCCTCCACAAACCTCCGCCCGTCCTCGTGGACGACCGAGCGATCACCCTCCACTCCCCCGCCGACTTTCCGAAAACCCAACTCCCCGTCAAAATCACAAAAAACGCTCCCCACCCGATCGCCAACCTCCAGCACGCCAAATCCGTCGAAGCCTTCACCATCCGCATGGACCAAGCGCAGGAGAACACAACCCATCACCTCCACCACGGCCACGCCTGCGCCTTCGACGACGCCGCCAACCCCAAAAGCTACGGCATGGCCCAAGCCACCGACGCCTTCCTGGCAGCCGGCTACGCAGGACCTCCCAGGTCCGAACGTCCGCATAGTACTTCGGCAAGTCCGTTCGCTCTCGAAGCTCCAATCTAAACAACCGCCGCGCCGCCCAAAACAGCGCCTCCAACATCCGCTCCAACGAAAAACACGCCTTCGTCGCCTCGCCATCGATTTCGAATCCACTCTGCCTCAATTTCTCGGTGAAGTATCGCCAATCTCACGCGGCCAGTCGCTCTGCCGGCTGCTCTTCGTCCCTCGCTTATTGCAACGCTGCCGCCTCTCGCCGCGCCGCGGCCACCGCCAATGCCCAAAGCTGATCCAGTAACTGCCGCGCAGCTTCTGGAGTTTTCGCCATCTTATCGTCCAGCAAATAGAGCGCGTAGTTTCGATAACCCAGTAACCGCGGTCGTCCCATGCGCAGAGCGACGATCTCGCCAATCAAAGTCTCATTGTCAAACTCGTTTCCGTTGTCGCCCCGTGCCGTCCACGCCCGAAAGGCCTTTTCCCGCAAGAGTCGGGGGGCTCAACTGCAGAAATGGCTCGATGCTGCTTCGTTGTAACGTCACGACGCCTTCACCCGGGTGGTCTTAGAAGCCAAGGTACTGTCGATCTCGGCCAACCGCAGCTTCGCCTCGCCTGCAACTCCGCGCTCGTGTGGGAGGCGTTCAAGTTCGAAAAAACGGCCGCGACCCGCGGTAGGAACGTTCCGCTCCGTTCCAGCGCTTCGACGGTGTTCGCAAAACTAGCTTCCCCCCGCTCGGCCACGATCGCCGCCACCTCGGCCCGCTCCAATCGCATGCCTTCCAAGAATGCGGGCAAAAAGTGCTCCGCCTCAATCGCCCCAAACGGCGTCATCCAGTCGGAAAAACCGGGTTGTCAATCATGAAGTTAGTCGTTCACTTACTGTAAATCGCAAATCAAGCCAGTAATTTTGTCGCCACCTGTCCGGCGACGTCCGTGAGCCGGAAAGGCCGGCCGCCATAGGAAAAGGTCAAGTTCTCGTGGCGCAACCCGAGTAAATGCAGCATCGTCGCGTGCAAATCGTGGATGTGCATCCGGTCCTCCGTCGCGTAGTATCCAAATTCGTCGGTCGCACCATAGATGAACCCTTTCTTCACGCCCGCACCAGCCATCCAAATCGTGTAGCCGTAGGGGTTGTGGTCCCGCCCATCGCCGGACTCCGCAATCGGCGTCCGACCGAACTCCCCTCCCCACACCACCAGCGTCGAATCCAACAGGCCATGCGCCTTCAGATCGGTCAACAACGCCGCAATCGGTTGGTCCACCTGCAGCGCCGTCCGCGTATGCAGCCGGACTAATTCCGAATGGGCGTCCCAACCCACCTCGTTGCCGGGCCCGTACTCATGGTTGATTTGAATAAAGCGAACGTCCCGCTGGGCCAGGCGGCGCGCCATCAGACACTGCCAACCAAAGTCGTTCGTCTCCGGCGCATCCAACCCATACATCGCCTTCGTCGACGCCGATTCCTTCGTCAAATCGAATGCTTCCGGAGCCTCGGTTTGCATTCGAAACGCCAGTTCGAACGATTGAATCCGGGCCTCCAGTTCCGGGTCGTGTTGAAACCGATCCGCGCTCGCCCGGTTCATCTTCTGAATCATATCGAGCTCGTAACGCTGTTGCGTCGGCGATAGACCAAAGTTCTGAAGGTGCTCAATCGGCTCCGAAATCTTGTCGAACGGCATACCGCCCAGCCCTACGGCCGTCCCCTGATAGGCCGCGGGCAAAAAGCCAGAGCTCCATTTCTTCGCTCCGCCGTGCGAAAGCCCCGGCTTCAACGTGATGTATGCCGGCAGATTCTGATTCTCCGTCCCTAGGCCATACACGACCCATGAGCCCATGCTCGGGCGAGTGAAAGTATTCGAACCCGTGTGCAGTTGCAGCGTCGCGCCGCCGTGGGCCACGCTATCGCCCACCATCGACCGAATAATGCAAAGATCATTGGCGTGCCGGGACAAATGAGGAAACAAACTACTGATTGGAATCCCACTCTGCCCATACTGCCGGAACTCCCAAGGCGATTTGAGTAGATTGCCAGTCGATCCTTCCGCGAAGGTCAGCGGACGCTTGAACGGAAGCGGTTTCCCATGATCGACGATCAGCCGAGGCTTCGGATCAAACGTATCCATGGCCGAAGGTCCGCCGTGCATAAACAGGAAAATAACACGCTTGGCCTTCGCCGGAAAGTGCGAGAGCTTTGGAGCCAGTTGCGCCGAAAGGAGCGAGTTCAAACCCAGCAGACCGAAGCCGCACGCGGCCCGACGAAGTAAGTGGCGACGGTTGATGCTAGTAGACATAAAGGAAATCATTCGAGGCGATGAGAGAACGGCAGTAACTCGTCCAAGCTAACGGCGCGGGCCCGGGAAAGTTATATAGATACGCCAGGGCTTCCTCAATCTGCCCCGGCGAAGGCGGTTGGCCCAGTATGGCCTGAAAGGCTTGACGAACCTTCGTCTCCGGGGCTCCAGCAGAGGCCCCCAGGGCGGCCGCCCGGTCCGCCACAAACTTACTATTCATCATGTAGAGCGCTTGCGGCGCAACATTGGTCTCCGACCGCGTCTCCGTGCTCGTCGTCGCGTCCCCAAAATCGAAAAGCGTAAACAAAGTCGCCAAATTCGACCGCCGAAGCGAAAGGTAAACCGTCCGGCGAGCCGAGGCGTCCGGATGAATGCTCTTTCGCCCGTCGGAGAACTCGTTGTCCGTCCCTGCGCCGGACTGCAGCGATCCGCCCATCGTCAGGTCCAGCGAACCGTCCAGCAACAGCAGCGAGTCG
>JANODS010001407.1:0-2767 GCA_031412835.1 Acidobacteriota bacterium
TCGTTCGTCATCGAACTGGACTTCTTGAACGGCCAATCGAAGCTGGGCGGGCGTCCCGTCCACTCCCTGCTTCACTACTAACGTTCCCGTGGCCGAGACCCGCTACGTTCGCGTCCCCTGCTACGCCAAAATCAATCGGCTCCTAACGGTCCTCAACCGTGGAGCCGATGGCTTCCACGAACTCCGAACCGTCTTCGAGACCATCTCGCTAGCCGACTCCCTTGAGCTGTACTTCACTCCTGGACGATCCTCCGAACCATCGCTCGAAGCCGATTTCGACGTGCCCGACAATCTCGTTCTCCGCGCCGCCCGCGCCGTCCTCGCCGCTTCCGGAGCCAAGGGCCATCTTCACTGCAAGCTCATCAAGCGCATTCCCATGGGCGGCGGCCTCGGCGGCGGTTCTACCGACGCGGCCGCCGTTCTGCTCGCCCTCCCCGTGTTGACCGGCAAGCCATTGCGTCCCGGGCAGGCGCACGAACTCGCCGCCACACTCGGTAGCGACGTGCCCTTCTTCCTGCACGGCGGGCAAGCGCTCGGACTCGGCCGTGGAACCGAGCTCTACCCCCTTCCAGAATCGCCCCAGCAACACCTGCTCGTGGTGGCCAATAATATCCACGTCTCCACCCCCGACGCCTACCGCGCCTTCAACCGCGCCGGTAACGGAAAATTGACAGACGAGGAGGTAGCCCGCTACATTGGTAGTTTCCAGGCACGCGCTTGGGAGCAGGGGAAAGCCCTGTCTCAAAACGATTTCGAACGGGTAGTCTTCCCCCAGCACCCTCAGCTCGATCTTACCCTCAAAAAACTTAAGAAATTGGGAGCAGCCCCAGCCGGGATGACCGGAAGCGGCGCGGCTCTCTTTGGATTCTTCCGCTCCGCGGAGGAGGTACGGGCAGCCCAGAGCCATTTCGGTTCCGCGCGCGTCTTCGCCGCGACCACCCTGTCGCGTCGCCAGTATCAAGCCTCCTGGGCGAAAGCTCTCAAAGACCATACAGATTTGAACCAGTGGCCGCCTCGAAGCCGGTACGCGCGATGAGATTCGACAAACTCAAGATATTCACCGGCAACTCCCACCCCGCCCTCGCGACGGAGATCTGCGAGTGCCTCGACACCGAACTCGGTGTCGCGCCGGTGCGTTCCTTCGCCGACGGTGAGATCTACCTCCAGATCAAAGAGAACGTCCGCGGAGCCGACGTCTTCGTCGTCCAGCCCACCTGCAGCCCCGTAGATACCAACATCATGGAGTTGCTCCTGATGATCGACGCCCTCAAGCGCGCCTCGGCTGACCGCATCACCGCCGTTCTTCCCTACTACGGCTACGCCCGCCAAGATCGCAAGGATAAACCCCGCGTCCCCATCTCGGCTAAGCTCGTTGCCAGCCTCATCGAACGCGCCGGCGCTGATCGCGTCCTTGCCCTCGATCTGCACGCCGCCCCCATTCAAGGCTTCTTCGATATCCCCGTCGACCACCTGTTTGCCGCTCCGGTCATGATCGAGTACTACCGCGAAGTGGACATTCCAGATTTGATGGTCGTCTCCCCCGACGCTGGCGGCGTCGAACGCGCCCGCGCGTTCGCCAAGCGATTGAACGCGCCGTTGGCTATCGTCGACAAGCGCCGGGAAGACGTCAATATCGCCGAGATCATGCACGTCATCGGCGACGTCCGCGGCAAGGCCTGCCTGCTGGTGGACGATATCATCGATACCGCTGGCACCCTGGTTAAAGGAGCGGAAGCGCTCTTAAACAGCGGAGCCAAAAGTGTCCGCGCCTGCGCTACCCACGCCGTTTTGTCGGGGCCAGCCATCGAGCGCATTAGAAATTCGAGTCTCGAAGAGGTGGTGTTCTCGAACTCCATCCCCCTTCGGGAAGCCGCATTGGTTTCGGGTCGCATCAAGCAGCTCTCTGTAGCCCCGCTGCTCGCCCAAGCCATCCAGTCCATTCATGAAGAGACCAGCGTTAGCGGTCTCTTTGTCTAGTTGTTAGTCGAGTTTTAGGAGCCAGTATGAGAAAGGACATCACGATCGCCGCCGAGGGCCGCAGTTCACGCGGTAAAAACGAAGCTCGGCGGCTGCGCGTCTCCGGACGAGCACCCGCGATCATCTACGGCACCGGCAAAGATCCTGTCGCCTGTGCCATTAGTCCGAAGGAAGTGAGTAAGATTCTCCTCTCTTCCACCGGTCACAACTCCATCTTCGACGTTACCGTCGATGGTGGCGCGCCCGAGCCCGTCATGATTGTTGATTGGTTGTTCGATCCCGTTACCAATGCCATGTTACACATCGACATGCAGCGGATCGACCTCGCCAAGCGCGTCTTCGTCAAAGTCAAAGTGCACGTGCACGGCGAACCGAAGGGCGTCAAACAGCAAGGCGGCATCCTCGAAATCGTCGCCCGCGAAGTGGAGATCGAGTGTCTCCCCGACGATATCCCGGCCGACTTCAGTCTGGAAATTCAGGACCTCGAAATCAATCAGGCCATCCGCGCGCAGGACCTGAAACTGGTTGGTTCGATGAAGCTGGCCGTCCCGCCGGAAACCATCGTTGTCCACATCGTCGCGCCGAAGATCGACGCCGAAGCCGCCGCCGCTGCCGCCGCTGAACCCGAAGTAATCAAGAAGGGTAAGAAAGACGAGAAAGCCCCAGCCAAGACGGCCGCCAAAACGGCTGCTCCCGCCGCTGATCCCAAAGCTAAAAAGAAGTAACCCTCCATGCTGATCGTTGGCTTGGGCAATCCTGGCGAGGAGTACGACAACACGTACCACAACCT
>JANODS010001408.1:0-1045 GCA_031412835.1 Acidobacteriota bacterium
TTGCCGCGGGGGGCGGTGTTTTTGGTGGCGCTGCAAATGGGAGGGTTGGCGGTGTTGGCGGGGCGGCATGGGGTGGCTTTGTTGGCAGTGAATTTGTTGGTTTTGCTGGTGATGCGGGGATGGTTTATGCGGCGTTTGGGAGGGGTGACGGGGGATTGTTTGGGGGCGGTGTGCCAGGTGTCGGAAGCGGCTTCGCTGGGGGTGCTCGCGTGGTCCATCTGATACGGCATGGGCGGACTACGGCGGCGGGGGTTTTCGTGGGGAGTACAGATGTCGAGTTAGTAAGTGAAGATTTCGGAGTTTGTGGGCTTGAGGTGTCTCGGGTTTTGACGAGTCCCTTGCGGCGGGCCCGGCGGACGGCGGAGTTACTCTTTCCTGGACGAGAGTTAGAAGTTGTGCCGGAGTGGGCGGAGCGGGACTTAGGGGGCTGGGAGTTGAAGAGTTGGAAGGAGATTGTGGCGGAGTGCCCGGCGGCGGAGGCGGATTGGTTCGGGGTGAGGCCGCCGGGGGGCGAGTTCTGGGGGGATTTCGTGGAACGCGTGACCGCTGGGTGGCGGCGGGTGGGGCCCGCGGATGGGTGCGCGATTGTGGCCCATGCCGGGGTGAATGCGGTGCTGCGGAAGATGTTAGTAGGCGGAGAGTGGGCTTCGATGAGACAGGATTACTTAGAGGTGATTTCGATTGCGGTTTAACATTCGAGAGACGGAAGATAGTGAGTTGACGGCGTCGGTGGAGGCTCGATGGAACTCGCTGACTAAGCCGCCGGGGAGCTTGGGACGGTTGGAGGATTTAGTGCTGCAATTGGCGTTGGCGCAGGGGACGGCGAAACCTGCGGTGGGTCGGCGGGCGATGGTGATTTTCTGCGGGGATCATGGGGTGACGGACGAGGGCGTAAGCGCGTTTCCGAAGGCGGTGACCGGGCAGATGGTGGCGAACTTTTTGGCGGGGGGAGCGGCGATCAACGTGCTTTGTCGGCAGGCGGGGATGGAACCGGTGATCGTGGATTGCGGGGTGGATGGGGAGGCAGTGGCAGGAACGGTGGATC
>JANODS010001409.1:0-1308 GCA_031412835.1 Acidobacteriota bacterium
TACCTCGTCCGCGACCTACTGGGAAAGGGCTGATCGCGACAGCTCTTTCACGAGCTGCTCCAGCTTCTGCAGCCGGTCTTTTAGCTCGGCAATCTCTTGGCCTTCGGGGTCGGGCAGCTTGCCGTGTTCAAGATCGTCGTCAGTCTCAGCGCGGCGCCGGACCACTTTGCCGGGGATGCCAACAACGGTCGAGCCAGCGGGCACCGGATGAACGACCACGCTGCCGGCCCCGATCCGCGAGCCGTCACCAATTCGGATGTTGCCGAGCACTTTGGCCCCCGTCCCGACGATCACGTGGTTTCCCACCGTCGGATGGCGCTTCCCGCACTCCTTGCCCGTTCCACCCAGCGTCACGCCTTGATAGAGCAGCACGTCGTCGCCGATCT
Source organism: Acidobacteriota bacterium (assembly GCA_031412835.1). Classification (GTDB taxonomy): domain Bacteria; phylum Acidobacteriota; class Terriglobia; order Bryobacterales; family Bryobacteraceae. Next base: position 387 of record JANODS010001409.1, read on the forward strand.
CGGCGGTCTCGCCAATCACCACGCCCATGCCGTGGTCGATGAAGAATCGTCGACCGATCGTCGCGCCAGGATGGATCTCAATCCCGGTGATCCAGCGGCTGAACTGCGACAGCACCCGCGGCAGTAGCGGCACGCCAGCCCGGTACAGCCGATGCGCTACCCGGTGGACAAGGATCGCATGGAGGCCCGGATAGCACAGCAAAATCTCGAGCGTGCTCTTGGCCGCCGGATCTTCCCGGAAGACAGTCTCGATTTGCTCTCGGATCGTGGCGAACATGGCTAAGCCTTGATTATCGCAGTTCCTCAGGCACCGAAGCGTCGGATCATCAGCCCCGCTCCACTAAAGGCGAGCCCGAAGCCCAGAAACATTAGCAGCGGGAAGAAGAAGGTATGGTCCCAGCCAGCTTCGATCTCGACGTCCCAGCGGTCATTCGGGTTGATCACGAAGCGACACTCTTGTTCGCCGGAAACGCAGCGATTGGCGAGCGACTCATAACTTCCTCCGAAGTTGCCGAGGCCGGCGTGGAGACCGTTGAACTGGAGCACCTTGTAGGAGGAACGCTCGAGCAGCTGCCGCCCGGCCGGGGTGATGACGACGTTGTCAGGTAGCGGCTTCGGGGATGCCTCGGCCGTCGCCTCTGGAGTTGGTTCGAGGGTCGCGACGACGACCTGCCAGGAGAGCCGCTTGGGAATTTCGTGCCAGGCGAATAGGGCTGAGCCGAGGATCGCGCCCACGCCCACTGCGAAGAAGATAATCCAAATACTCCGTAAACGTCCCGGTCCATCCTCGTTCGTAACGGCCCGGAAGATGAAGAGGAAGAACCCAAGGAAGAACCCAAAAACCAAGTAGATGGTCATTGCCAACAGTTCCGGTGACTGGCCGGTCGGCAGGCGGAGCTCGCGGGTCTGGCCCCGGAGTTGG
>JANODS010001410.1:0-2609 GCA_031412835.1 Acidobacteriota bacterium
CCGTGGCGGCGGGTGAAATCGAGGAGGCGCTGTTGGTCTTCGAGGGTCGCGACCCAACCGAGGGGGTTGGAGGGCGAGGTGAACATCAGGAAGCGGGTGCGGGGGGAGACGGCGGCTTCGAGGGCGTCGAAATCGATGGCGTAGCGGCGACCGGAGAGGGGCTGGGCCATTTCGATGGCGTGGGCGGAGTTCATGCCGACGATGGAGCAGGCGTTGGGCCAGGCGGGGGTGAGGATGAGGGCTTCGTCGCCGGGATTGAGGAGGCAGCGGATGGAGAGGTTGAGGGCTTGGACGCCGCCACTGGTAACGATGATTTCGCGGGTTGGGTCTAGGGTGACGGCGTGGTGGAGTTGGTAGTAATCGGCGAGGGCCTGGCGGGTGGAGAGCAGGCCGGCGTTGGGGCAGTAAGTGGTGAAGCCGTCGGCCATGGCGCGGGCTGCGGAGTCTTTCAGAAAGGCCGGGGTGGGAAGGTTCGATTCGCCGAAAAAGAGCTTGTGGACTCCTTCCATAGTGAGGGCGATTTCAGCGAGTTCGCGGATACGGGAACGCGCGACGGATTGGGCGGAGGAGGATACGGTCGCTGGCATTTAGGAGAAGAGCTCGGAGAGGGGGAGGGCGAAGCCGGGGAGGAGGGGCGATGTCAGGGTATCGGCGCGGCGCAGTTCGCGGACCGCGTTTTTTGTATAGATGGCAAGGGTGCTTAGGCGGGGGTAAAGGACCCAGGTTTCCGAGACGCCGACTTCGCGGTAGACGGCGATTTTCTGCATCAGTCGGGAGGCCGAATCGGAGGAGACGATCTCGACGGCGATGTCGGGGACGCAGGCGAGCGACTCTGCATCGGACTTGATAAGGACGCCGAGGTCGGGGACGAGCACGGCGTCGCCGAGGCGGAAGGAAGCTGAGAATGTGACGCGGAAGTGGCGAGAGTGACTCACGGCGAGGTAGAGCGCCTGGGCCAGGTTGCTCTTGACGACGTCGTAAGTCTCGCCCCTGTTCTCAGCGGGCTCCTCCCAGATCTCGCCGTGCACCAACTCGCGGTGGAGGCCTTCGGTTTCCGGCAGGGCCAAGAATTCTTCGACGCTGATCTTGACTGCTGCGGAGGCCATCTACCTAGTCTAGCCGAGCGGCGGACCTTTAGGAAAAAAGCTCTTCGAGCGGGAGGGCGAAGCCGGGGATGAGGGGGGAGGTTAGGGTGTGCTGACGGCGGAGTTCGGTGATGCCGGAGGGGGCGTAGACGAGGACCTCGGCGTCGTGCGGGAGGACAACCCAAACTTCCTTGACGCCGCGGGAACGGTATGCATTGACCTTGTGGAAAAGGCGTTCGGCGGATTCGGACGAGACGACCTCGACCACGATTTCGGGGGTATAGGTCATGTGTCCGTGCGCATGAATGCTGGGACGGTCCTTGACGAGGACGCTGATGTCGGGGATGAGCGAGACCGTTTCGGAGAAGCGGTAGAGCGACTCCGCCACTACTACGAACTTCCGGGCCTCGCCGGCGGCGAGGAACAGGCGGCCGAGAATTCGGCTCTTGATCATCTCGTGCGGTTCGTGGGCGAAACTTACGGGAACCTCAACGATCTCGCCGTCTAGCAGCTCACGCTTAACTCCTTCTATGTCCGGCGAGTCCAAGAATTCGTTGACGGAGATCTAGAGTGCCGAGGGCATTTAGGAAAAAAGCTCTTCGAGAGGGTAGGAGAAATTGGGGAGGAGAGGGGTCGTTAGGGTGTGTTGGCGGCGGAGTTCGGTGATTCCGGTGGGAGAGTAAATGAGGACCTCTGCTTCCTGCGGGAGCACGATCCAAACCTCTTTGATGCCGTGGGCGCGATAGGTGTTGACCTTGTGATGGAGGCGCTCCGCGGATTCCGAAGAGACTACTTCGACGACGACCTCGGGGATGCAGTTCAAGAAACCCCTGGAGCGGAGGTCAGGCCGAGCTTCGATCAAGACACAGACATCAGGGGTCAACAATTCTTCTTTCTGGAACTGAAAGGTGGACTCGGAAAAGACCAAGTATCGGGCGGGCAATCCAGCGAAATAGGCGAGCCGCTGGAGCAGACGTCCTTTCAGAACTTCATGGGGTTGATGGGCGTGCGCCAGGGGTTCCTCCCAGATTTCACCATTGATCAACTCCCGCTTCACTCCATCGACGTCTGGGATGGCAAGGAACTCGGCTACGGAGATTTTTAGAGCAGCGGAAGCCATATATTTATCCTAGCCGAGCGGCGGCGTATCCTGGGACATCTCTTCGATGTTAATAAGCGTGGGGTAATTGCCGGTGTAACAGGCGTAGCAATAGTCGTGGTTGTGATCGCCAACGGCTTCGTTGAGTTTGCCAATGGAGAGGTAACCAAGCGAATCGGCTTCGACGAATTTGCGGATTTCTTCATTCGACGAGTTAGCGGCGATCAGTTGCTGCTTATTCGGGGTATCCACACCGTAGAAACACGGGCTGATCGTCGGCGGGCAAGAGATACGGAGATGCACTTCGCGAGCTCCGGCTTGCCGAACCATTCGGACGATCTTCCGGGAGGTGGTGCCACGGACAAACGAATCGTCGACAAGGATGACCCGCTTGCCTTCAAGCAGGTGCCGAACGGGGTTGAGCT
>JANODS010001411.1:0-1573 GCA_031412835.1 Acidobacteriota bacterium
GAAGACCTCCGTGTTCGACAGGATTTTGCCCGAAGTGGCGTCGAGCGAAAGCAGGCGTAAGGAGGTGTTGTTGTCCGTGGCGGTGGTCAACCAAATCGTGTTGTTGACGATGGACGGGCTGGACCATCCACTGCCGGGGAGAGGCGTTCTCCAGCGAACATTCTGACTCTCGGTCCACGTGAGGGGCAGGCCCTTTTCCAATGAATGGCCTTGGCCAGTGACTCCGCGAAACTGAGGCCAGTCTTCTGCGAAAAGCGGGAGTGATAAGAATTGACCGAGAACCAAACGACGGCGCATAAGGCCTATTTGACCATGAATGTTACTGGCCCGGGCGATACTTGCGTTCCGTGTGGGCTTTGATCTGGTCCGGGTAAAAGTACACCTCGCGCAGGTCGCCGGTTGCATACCGCTGGGCTTGGTCGTTGAAGTGCGGAGTGCCGACGTGGCCGCTTTCGCCGCCGGCGGTGATGGCACGGGCGCTTACCCGTTTGCCGAACTCGACGACTGCGACAAAGCTGTTGCCATTAGTGCCGTACCACTTCTTCGTCTTCGGATAGGGCCGCGCTCCGTACGACGCTAAGGAGCCCCATGTAGCGGAGGTGAAACCGACCGGAATGCTCGCGCCCTTATCGTCAAACGGGTGAACGATGTCGCCCGTTAGCCGCTGAAATCGATTGATGTCGCCCCACGGCGTCTGCCACGTTCCGAAGTCCGCGGCCAGCTTATCGGAAGCGGCCGAAAGGGCTTCGAGCAGCAACGGCGCGGGAGCCTTCGCGGCGAACTCGGCTAACGCGAGATCGACCGCGCGACCGGGGGCCCGCCGGCGGACCTCGTCGCCCCAAAAGATAGCCAGTGACGTGGGCACGGACGTCGTCGACCAACGGAGGTCCCACGTCTTGAGCTGAGCAATCGGAGCGGCCAGTTTGGCCTTCAGCGGATCCGAGGCGGGGGTGTCGTCCCAGGCGTTGAGAAGAGCCGGGATTGGCTTTTCAAACCAAGGGAGATACGAGTCATAGGCCGCCGCGAGGAGAGAGTCAACGGTGAAGTTATTGACCCCTGTGAGCACGCGAAGCGCATGCAGGCCGCGCGGATTCTCGGAGCCACGTTCGACATAAGCCGGGAAATCCTGCTGATTCCGACTAGCGGATCCGGCGGCCGACCAAGGCGAGTTGTTGGTGTTATAGAGCCAGCCAGAGGCTGGATTGTACAGTGACGGCAGTTCGTTCAGGGCGTGAAGTGCCCCCCATTCCGTGGCGGGGTTTGCGCCATCGACCGGCTTCGTCCAATCGAAGTTAGTATTCCGCCGGGGTAGGAAGTTACCGTGGAAGTACGCGATATTCCCGTCCGCGTCAGCGTAGATCGTGTTATTAGACGAGTTCGTCTTGATCTCCATCGTTTCGACGTACGCCTTGTACGAGCGTGCCTTCGTTCGCAAATAGGATTGCGAAAGGGCCTTAACGGGCTCGTCCATAAGCCGCACGGCGACCCACTTGTCATTAATGGAGCGGACAATAGGGCCGTGGTGGGTGCGGAAGACCGTGAAGCTCTTCTCGGCGAGGCCAGTGGAGGTTCG
>JANODS010001412.1:0-1714 GCA_031412835.1 Acidobacteriota bacterium
CTGGTGGGACAACGTCATCAGCCCCCACACCCCCAAAACCGACATCAGCGCTTTCGAAAAGCTCGTCTTCGTCTCCGACGTCTTCGGCGACAATCTCGACGAATTCGACCGCGAACTCGACCTCTACCGCAAACTCCTCCAAGCCTGCGGTGTCTCCCCCGCGTCGCAAGAAAAGATCTTCAGCGGCACCCTCTGGCGAGTCCTGAATCCCAAGCCCTAGCGCTCGAGTGGTAAATGGTTCTACATGGATAAGACTTTGTTTGTCGCCGCCAGCCTGAAGGATCCGCGCGCTTGCGTCTGCGCCACCCTCCGGAAGGCATCCCGCGCCGTCACCCAGGTTTTCGATACCGCTCTCCGGCCCAGTGGTTTACGCGCCACCCAGTTCAACATCCTTTGCGAAATCAAGGGTCGCGGAGAAACCACCGCCACCCAATTGACCAAGCACCTGATCATGGACCAGACCACCCTCACCCGCGGCCTCAGCCTGCTTGAACGAGACAAGCTCATTCAAACCGTCCCCAAACCCGATGCTCGCCTGCGCACCGTAAAGCTCACCCCCAAAGGCGAAAAAACCCTCCGCGCCGCCTTCCCCCTCTGGGCCGAAGCCCAAAAGCGCATCGTCCTCGCCCTCGGCGTCGAAGCTTGGGCCCTGCTATGTGCCGACCTCGATCGACTCGTTCAAAACAGCGGCGAATCGTGATAGCATGCATATGCATATATGCTCACCAACAACAGACTTCTCCCTCTCGCCCTCCTCTTCGCCTGCTTCGCCTTCGCCCAAGCCCCCTCCCCGCTCCCCCCGGTGCCCACCACCAAGGTCTTGGCCATCGGCCGGATCACTGCCGGCACCACCCGCGAAAAAGTCATGGCCGTCATGCAAAAGGAAGTTCGAGATACCGTCCGTCTCTATCTCTCCGGAAAGCTAGACCAATGGTTCGTCCGGCGCGATCAAAATGGCGTGGTCTTTCTCCTCAACGTCACGAGCGTCGAAGAGGCCAAAATTCTGCTCGACAAACTGCCCCTCGGCGAAGCCAAGCTCATGGATTTCGACTTCATCCCCCTCGGCCCTCTCGCGCCGCTCGGCTTACTGCTCCCAGAAACGTCAGCCGCACCTAAATAGCCCCACTTGCTCTGGCCCTCGGTACACTCAAGCATGCGTCTGATTCTCTTACTCCTCGCTACCTCCTTCGCCGCCACCGCCCAAAGCGCGAGCGTAGCTTCTCTATTGGCGAAAGACATTCCCGAATTCCAGGGCAAGGAAGTCATCATGCTGACCGTCGCCTTCGCCCCCGGCCAAGCCTCTACCGCCCACCGTCACAACGCCCATGTCTTCGTCTACGTCCTCGAAGGTTCGGTCGTCATGCAGGTCGCCGGAGGAGAACCCAAGCAACTCGGCCCCGGCGAAACTTTCTACGAACAGCCGTCCGACATCCACACCGTCTCCAAGAACGCGAGTGCCACCAAACCCGCCAAACTCCTCGTCATGATGTTGAAGGACAAGGGCAAGCCCGTCACCGAACCGGCGGCGTCCAAATGATCCGCGAAGACGTCGTCATTGTCCCGGCGTTGACCGATGAACAGATCCTCGCCACCCGCGATGTCATGCGCCAACTCCGCCCCGCGATCACCGAAGACGCCTAGCTCCCCACCGTCCGGCGCCTGATGGACACCGACGGCTACCAGCTAACCGCCTTGCTCGAACACGGAGTGGTGC
>JANODS010001413.1:0-2386 GCA_031412835.1 Acidobacteriota bacterium
GTCGGTGAGCGTGTAGGTGATGATCTCGACCGCCGTCTCGCCTTTCTGGATCTCAAACCCCCGCCGCAGCGTCATCTGCCCCGCCGAGTCCCGCTCCGTAAACAAAAAACGAGCCCCCATCGCCCGTGCCACCTCATGGCCAATAATCAACCCCCCAATCGCGGGACTCACGACAATGTCCACCCTCCGTCCCCCCGTCAATTTCGCAAACGCCCGCCCCAACCCCACGCCGAAGTCGAATGCGTGTGTCGGATGCTGAAGAACCTTCGCACACTGTAAATATTCCGGGCTATGCAGCCCGCTCGTCAAGCGAAAATGGCCCTTCAAATACGCGCCGGTCGCTTCGAAAATCGATAAAACTGGATCAGACATTTCCGCTCAGCATAGCAGGACCCAGCCTCCATTCCCAAACGTCCCAATATCGAACATAGAACATCGCTAAGTCTTGCGTTAACATATAGATATTTCCTGGAACAACGGCCCTGTAGCTATCGTCTTCCCCAATACACTTCTTCACGAACCTCATGATTTCAATCAGACGTCCGCTTAGCCTCATTTGCGCCCTACTAATGGTCACTCCGGCAGCCTTCTCCCAGCAGCCCAAAAACGGAAACTGGTGGCAAAGCCGCCTCACGGAGCCTTACTCCTGGCGCGACGTCGCCCCCATCAACGTCAGCAACTCCAATCGTCTCGATCAGTTGCTGCGCGCCGGCAAGCTGTACCTCTCCCTCCAGGATGTCATCGCCCTCGCCCTCGAGAACAATCTCGACATCGAGCTCCAGCGCTACGGCCCCAAAATCTCCCAGGCCGATTTCGACCGCGCCAACTCCGGCGGTGCGGTCCGCGCCGCCCAAAACAACATCAACTCCGGCACCACCGGCGGTGGCGGTGGTGGCCAAATCATCAGCGGCATCCAAAGCTCCGGACAAGGCGTCGGAACAGTCAACACCGGCTCCGGACTCAACGTCCAGAATCTCGACCCCGTCTTCACCTCAAATCTCCAGTTTGCGAAACAAACCCAGCCCCAAACCACCCTCTTCAATACCGGTACCAGCTCGCTGATCTCCCAACGGACCAACTCTCAGTTCGGCATCAGCAAAGCCTTCCTCACCGGCACCAGCGTCAGCATGGGCTTCAATAACTTCTTCTCCGACCAAAACTCCGGTCGTCTCGACTTCAACCCGTCGAAGACAGTGAACGCCAATATTCAAGTCCAGCAACGCCTGCTCCAAGGCTTCGGCTTCGCCGTGAACAACCGGAACATCCGCATCGCGCGCAATAATTACAAAGTTTCCGAACTTGTCTTCAAACAGCAGGTCATCTCGACCGTCGCCAGCGTCATCGGCCTCTATTGGGACCTCGTCGCCGCCAACGAAGACGTCGTCGTCAAACGCCAAGCGCTGGCCCTAAATCAAAAACTCTACGACGACAACAAAAAGCAAGTGGAAATCGGCACCCTCGCCCCCATTGAAATCATCCGCGCCGAAGCCGAAGTCGCCCGCAGCCAGCAGGAATTGACGATCTCGGAAACCAACCTTCTCCAGCAGGAGACGGTCATTAAAAACGCCCTCTCCCGCACCGGAGTTGCCAACCCGGCCCTCGCCGACTCCCGCATCATCGCCACCGACAAAATCCGCATCCCCGAAAACGAACCCGTACAGCCCATCCAGGACCTGGTCAATAAAGCCATGGACTTCCGCCCCGAAGTCGAGCAGTCCCGCATCAATATCGATAGCTCGAAGATCGGCCTCATCGGCACGAGGAACGCTCTCAAACCCACCGTTGACGCCTTCGGCACCTTCCAGAACAACGGCCTCTCCGGTCTGTTGAACCAGTTGCCCGTGCCGCCCGTCCCCGGTGCCACCAACACGAATCCTATCATCCGTAATCCCGCCGCCGTCGACGGCTTCTTCCTCGGCGGTTACGGCACCGCCCTCGGTCAGGTATTCCGCCGCAACTTCCCGGATTATTCCTTCGGAGTGACCCTCAACATCCCCCTTCGCAACCGCGGTGCCCAAGCCGACATGCTCCGCGAGCAACTCGCCGTCCGTCAAAGCGAGGTCCGCCTCCAGCAGCAGTTGAACCAAGTGCGGGTCGACGTGCAGAACGCTGTCATCAGCCTCCAACAGGCGCGCGCCCGGCACCAGACCTCGGTGAAGAATCGCGTCCTCCAGGAACAGACCCTCGACGCCGAACAGAAGAAGTACGCCCTCGGAGCGTCGACCATCTTCTTCGTTATCCAGGCCCAACGCGACCTTACCTCCGCGCAAGCCAACGAGGTTGCCGCTCTCAGCGCCTACGCCCGGTCTCGCAATGATCTCGAACGCGCCACCGGCCAAACCCTCGTAGCCAATAGCATCGAGATGGACGAGGCCCTCAAAGGCAC
>JANODS010001414.1:0-1075 GCA_031412835.1 Acidobacteriota bacterium
GGCTTCCGTCTCTCGGGTATCGATGCGCTGATTGGCAACTCGTTGCGTCCTAATGTCGCGACCAACCTGGCAGTCTCTTCGCAATCGGTCGAGCAGTTATTCACCGTTCGAAGCACCTTGTTCAGCCCGCTCAGCGCTGCAAATCCCATCGGGAACGCGGGCCGGAACATCATCCGGGCGGACGGCATCGCCAACGTCGACATGGTAATCAACAAGAAGATTCGACTGCCCTTTGAAGGACACGTGATGAACTTCCGGGGCGAGTTTTACAACCTGGCGAACTCACGAGACTTTGGCATCCCCAACGCCACTTTCAGCTCTGCTGCGTTTCTTAACCAGTGGAATACAAATGGTGGTGGCCGCCGGATCGTAATGCTGCTTCGCTATCAGTTTTAGACTTGCTGCGTAAATTCTAGAACCCTACCATTCGGAGCTCGCGAGAAACGACCCAACCCAGCCTACGAAAAGTTGACCACCACGAAGGCCCCAATAGTGCTGCGTTTGGGTCGAGCTGGGGGCTTTTGGCGCGCGGACCAAAGCGCCGCCGCCGCACCCCCTCAACAACATACGAACCCGCGGCGCGCATGATCAATTGGCTCTCGCGGTGCCGTGCCCCGCGGCAACTTGTGTTTCCGATAAGGTCAACTCGATTGGACAAAAATGGTCAGCCTCCGGAGAGCGACGAGGATCCTGCTGCTTGTCGTGATCTGTCCCACGGCCGGGTAGCGCCGTGAGCGGCAGGCGGAAGGGGTGGCTACAATTATCACCCCTCGAACTCCTCCGTCGTAGCTCCCATGGCTATACCGGCGCTACCGAAGGACAGACCCGCCAGGCACCGAGAACCTCCGGATGCGGGGCACCTTCATCGAAACGAACAGCGATCGTTCAGAAAACGGAAAACACGACTCCGGTTGTACCGCTTCGCGCCCGTTTCCTACCGCGGATGCGACCTCTGTGGAAAGTCCACACCAGGAAGTGCCGGGGGCAGAAGTACGTTACTAACCGCGGCTTCATTGAAAACTCGGTACACGTCATCCCACAAATAAAGCCTTTGCTGATAAAGTTCCATCGCCGC
>JANODS010001415.1:0-4255 GCA_031412835.1 Acidobacteriota bacterium
CGTCATATTTTGCCGAATTGGTTGGCGTATCGAAAGGTTAGGGCGTTGTTGGCAGTGGACTCCGGGAGCCTGCTGTGGGGCACGGAGGGGGGCGTGGTGCGGTTTGACGGGAAGGCGTTGAGCCGGTTTCAGGGGTCGACGGAGCGGGTGGACGTGACGGCGTTGGCAGGCAAGGAGGAGGACCTTTACGTGGGGACGCGGACGGCGGGGATGTGGCGGTTCCATGCGGGGCAGTTGACGAAGTTTGGCGAGGCGGAGGGGTTGCCGGATGCGGAGGTGCAGGCGGTGGGGGTGGCGGGGGACGTGGCGGTGGCGGGGGGGCCGTTGGGCGCGGCTCTGTTTCGGGCGGGGAAGTTTGAACGGAAATTGGCGGAAGGGTTCTTTGTGCGGTCGCTCGTGGTGGAGGGGGAGACGTTGTTCGCGGGGACGATGGAGGACGGGCTAGTGACGGTGCCATTGGGGGCGACGGGGCGGCCGGTGGTGACGGGGCAGGGCGAGATTCGGCAGGTGGTTTCGGCGACGAAGGTGTTGACGCCGCGGACGCTGGAAGCGAAGGGGAGTGCGGTGGTGACGGCACCGGCGGGACTGTTGACGGACGGGAACGTTTCGGCGTTGGCGATGGACGGGGCGGGGCGGTTGTGGGTGGGGTATTTTGACCGGGGGTTGGACATTTTAGGGACGGACGGGCGGGTGGCGCATTTCGAAAACGACCGGTTGTTTTGCGTGAACCGGATTGCGCATGGGTCGGGGCGGACGGCGGTGGCGACGGCGAATGGGCTGGTGTATTTCGATGGGTCGGGCAAGCAGAAGCAGGTGTTGACGAAGGCGGACGGGTTGATTGCGACGCATGTGACGGATGTGTTGCTGTGGGACGATCGGGCGTTGGCGGCGACGCCGGCGGGGGTGACGTTGTTTGACAAGTCGGGGGCGCGGTCGTTCAACGCGTTTCATGGGATGGTGAACAACCACGTTTATAGCTTGGCGGAGCGGGGGACGGAGATATTCTGCGGGACTTTGGGCGGGATTACGCGTATCCATCAGGGAGAGTTGCGCGTGAGTTACAACACTGCGAATTCGGGGCTGGGGGCGAACTGGGTTTCGGCGATGGCGGTGGCGGGGACGGACTTGTGGGTGGGGACGTATGGGGGCGGGGTGCAGCGGTTGGATGGGAATAACGCTTGGCGGAGTTTTGGGAACGAGTTGCCGAAGAATGTGGTGGTTAACCCGGGGGCGATGTTGGCGACGGCGCAGGGGATTTATGCGGGAACGCTGGAGCATGGGTTGCTGTTTTACGACTTAGTGAACTTGCGGTGGCAGGTGATTACGCGGGGATTGCCGTCGGTTAATGTGACGGCGCTTGCCTTAGGGAGTGGGTACCTTTACGCTGGTACGGACAACGGTCTTGTGAAGATTGTGGAAACGGGGTTACGAGTTTGATGCGCTACTCGATATTTCTATTGGCTGCCGCGGGGTTGTACGGCGATGCGGGGAGTTTGATTCCGACGAATAAGCAGGCGCCGGATCCGGCGGTGCTATCGATGGAAGAGATGGCGATTGATGTGCAGATTGATGGGGCGTCGGTGAAGGTGTTGACGCGGCAGATCTTCGCGAACAAGACGGCGGGAGTGCTCGAAGGGAACTACGTTTTTGCGCTGCCGGGGAGCGCGATGCTGTCGGACTTTGCGGTGTGGGACGGGGCGACGCGGATACCAGGGGTGATTCTGGAGCGGCGACGGGCGGAGGAGTTGTACAACGACATTCGGCTGCAGGCGATTGATCCGGGGCTGTTGCAGTTGGGGGAGCGGGATGTGGATGAGGCGAAGCGGACGAGCGTGTTTAGTGCGCGGGTGGTTCCGATTCCGGGGTACGGAACGAAGCGAATGGAGATGGAATATCATTCGCGATTGGATATGGGTTCGATTTTGGCGTTGCCGTTGAAGCCGGATGCTTATAAGCAGCAGCGTGTGGGGCGGTTGTGGATTACGGTGACGGTGAGTTCGGCGCATGCGATGAAAGATTTTCACGTATTGTCGAAGTCGTATCCGTTGCAGATTCTGGAGAAGAAGCCGAACTTGGTGCGGGCGAGTTTGGACGTGCGGAACTTCGAATTGACCGAAGATTTTGTGGTGCGGGTGGACCGGGAGGCGGGGACGACGGACCGGTTGGCGGTGGTGACGCAGCGGGAAGAGGCGAGCGGGCCGGGGTATTTTGAAGCCTCGTTGTTGGTGGCTCCGCAGGTGGCGGCGGAGTCGGCTCCGAAGACGGTGGTGGCGTTGTTTGATGCCTCGTTGTCGATGCAATGGGAGAAGTTGGAGCGGAGTATGCGGGCGGTGACGGAGCTGTTGATGGGGTTGGGGCCGCAGGATAAGTTCCACTTGCTCGTTTTTAATTCGCAGGTGGCGGCGTTTGCTCCGGGGGCGACGGCGGGGGGAAAGGCGTCGGCGGAGCAGGCTTTGGCATGGCTGAAGACGCAGCCGCTGCGGGGGGCGACGGACTTGGGAGCGGCGCTGGCTAAGGGTTTGGCTTTGGCGGAGAAGGATAGTGTGCTGGTGTTGTTTAGTGATGGGGGGGCGACCTCGGGGCAGGTGCGGACGGGGAAGTTGCTGGAGGATTATGCGAAGGGGTGGGCGGGGAAGAAGCCGCGGACGTTCATGTATGCGGTGGGGGACGATGCGAACGGGATGTTGATGAAGGGGCTGGCTCGGCAGAACGGGGTGTTTGAATGGGTTCGTTCGACGGAGCCGGAGGAGTTTAAACTGCGAGGGTTTTTGGAGAAGTTGGGGAAGAGCGCGGTGGAGGGCGTTGCGTTAGACGTTCAGCCGCGGACGGCGGTGTCGCTGGTGTATCCGCTGCATGAGGCGGTGTATCCGGGTAGCGAGGCGGTGTGGGTGGGGCAGTATGGGCAGCCGGGCAGCGCGACGTTCAAGGTGCGGGGGGCGTCGGCGACGGTGAATTTGCCGGCGTCGGAAACGGCGCATCCGCAGTTGCCGCGGACTTGGGCGAAGGCCCGGGTGGACGCGTTGCTCGAGAAGATTGACAGGGACGGGGAAGACAAGGCGTCGATTGACGAGATTATTCGTTTGTCGAAGAGGTATAAGTTTGTGACGCCGTATACGAGTTTCTTGGCGGCGCCAAGAGCGTTGTTGCGACCGCGGTTGATTCGGCCGGGGGACCCGGTGATCCGGGTACGGACGGACGCGGCGATTGCGAGTGTAGTGGCGGTGTTTCCGTTTGGCTTGACGAAGGCTTTGAAGTTTTTGCCGGAAGAGGATGTTTGGCAGACTCGCTTTTTGGCTCCGGCGGATATGGTGGACGGGACTCATGCGGTGAAGTTAGTGATGCGGGATAAGAACGGGCGGACTTACCGGGAGGCGAAGACTTTTATTATTGTTAGTAAGCCGCCGCTTGTGAGCGCGAAGCTGGGGCAGAGTTCGGCGAGGCGGGGGGAACGGGTGATGGTGACGGCGGACGCGGGGGCGACGACGCGGACGATTACGGCGAAGATGTATGGGGCGGAGACGGCTTGGCTGAAGTGGGATGGGAATAGGAACGTGAGTGTTGGGTATTTGACGGTTCCGGGGGGAACGCCCCCGGGGAAGTATTCGATTAAGGTTACGGCGGAAGACATTGCTCATAACATCAGCACGAAGGAGGTATTCCTTGCGGTACTTCCTTAGTGTCGTTTTCATAGGAGCGGCGGCTTGGGCGGCCGATTTGCCGAGTTACATTTCGACGGTGGAGGGGCGGAACCGGTTGGAAGATGTCTTTTACCGCGTGACGACGTTCGCGGGGAATACGATGGCTTGGCGGAAGTCGCCGGCGGAGACGCGGGCGGCGTTGACGACGCAGATGCAGGCGGAAGCGAATGATGCCCGGCTGTATTATTTGCGGGCCAGGGAAGCCGAGCTGCAACTGGATTTTGGGGCGGCAGAGGCGGACTTCGACCGGTATGTGCAGTTAGCTCCAAATAAGGGGTCGGCGTACTTGGAGAAGGCGAACTATCATCATCGGCGGTTGGAGCCGGCGAAAGAGATTTCGGCGCTGGTGGCGGCGAAGGCGTTTCAGCGGGCGCTGGCGGAGGCCCGAGAGCAGTTACTGGATCCGCTTCCGATTTATAAGGCTTGGGAGGCGGCGGAGCCGAACAGCGAGAGCTTGTACGCGGCGTATCTGCCGTATCTCTTGCAGCAGAAGAATATTGCCGAATATGAGGGGATTTTGGGGCGGCGGACGTTCAAGGATGCACTGGAGCGGCGGG
>JANODS010001416.1:0-1329 GCA_031412835.1 Acidobacteriota bacterium
GAACGCCGAAGCGACCGCGTTCCCATCAAACGCCCGTAATTGATTAGCGCCGGGCGGTCCCTCCGGCTTTACCCGACGACGTCCTCTGCGGAGCTCACACAAAAACTACGGAAATGTTCCAAGAACTCTGGTAGTCTGCAGACAGCAAACGCGAACGTTGAATTGCGAACGAGCCCACCAATGACGAATTGAGCGGGGAAGAGTCGAATTTCTTGGTTCGTGAACAACGACACCGAACTGCAGTTCGTGGCAAGTTAGCCGCTGCCTCGATCTTGGCAGGAAAGTGCGGGGGAGCCCCGCCGTATTTAATAGCCCCGCCTCCACCGTATACCCCAAACGACGCAACCAGTCCGCCTTCTCCGCCGCCTCCCCCTCGTTCCAGCAGACCAATCGCACCATCGGCTACTTCCCCTTCTTCACCAACTTAATTTCAAACACCTTTGGCCAAAGCTTTCCCGTCACAAAAAGCCGCTTGCCCACCGCATCATAAGCGATCCCATTCATTACGTCCGTCCCCGCCCGCTCCCCTATTGAGAGCAATCCTGACAAATCCACCGACCCCGTCACGCGCCCATCCAGCGGGTTCACTTTCACGATCCGATCCGTCTGCCAAACATTGGCCAGGATCTTTCCCTCCACCCATTCCAGCTCATTCAAATCCCGCACCGGCCGCCCATTCTCCCGTACCCGAATGCGCCGCGTTTCGGTCAGCGTATTCCCGTCGAGCACTCGAATCTCGTCCGTCCCGTCACTGAAGTAAAGGTTCTTGCCGTCAGTCGTCAACCCCCATCCCTCGCCTTTGTAGCTGAACTGCCGTTGCAGCTTGAAGTCCTTCAACCCCCAGACAAAGCCCACTTCGGACTGCCAAGTGAGCTGCACGATCCGATCTCCGATAATCGAAATCCCTTCCCCGAAGTACTGCCCCGGCAAAGAAAGTTTCTGCAGCACGACGCCCGTCTCCAATTTCACCTTCCGCAGCGACGACCGTCCATTCAGCCCCGTTCCCTCGTACAAAAATCCGTCTTTGTACTGCAACCCCTGCGTGAACGCTTCCCGATCATGCGGATAGGTATTGACGACCTGATAGCCCCATTGGCCCCACAGCGAACTCGCCACCAGCAATAATCCGAAAACTCGCATTCGACCGTTAGCTTACCAAGCCCCACCCGCCCCCGGCAGCATTGGGCCCGTCGAACACGCGGGGCAAACAAGATCCGGTCGACCCCGTTCTTGCCGCCACCAGAAAACAACTCTACAGCGTGACCGGGATCCAGGCCGCAATCTCGCCATATGGCCCCCAATGCCGTTGAGGTAAGCATGCGGCAGCCG
>JANODS010001417.1:0-8826 GCA_031412835.1 Acidobacteriota bacterium
GGGCCCATGAAGATCTTGTCCTTGGCCTTTTCGAAGTCCTGCATCTCGACCACGCGGGCATTGCGGCGCGCCGCCATCAGCGCCGCCTCGTTGCACAGGTTGGCCAGGTCGGCGCCCGACATGCCGGGCGTGCCACGTGCAATTACGCCGGCGTTGACATCCTGGCCCAGCGGCACCTTGCGCATGTGGACGTTGAGGATCTGCTCGCGGCCACGGATGTCCGGCAAGGTGACATAGACCTGGCGGTCAAAGCGGCCAGGACGCAGCAAGGCAGCATCCAGGATGTCGGGACGGTTGGTGGCAGCCACCACAATCACGCCGACATTGGTTTCAAAACCGTCCATCTCGACCAGCATCTGGTTCAGGGTCTGCTCGCGCTCGTCGTTGCCGCCACCCAGGCCGGCGCCGCGCTGGCGGCCAACGGCATCGATCTCATCGATGAAGATGATGCAAGGGGCGTTTTTCTTGGCGTTGTCGAACATGTCGCGCACACGGGCTGCGCCCACACCAACAAACATCTCGACAAAGTCAGAGCCGGAGATCGAGAAGAAGGGCACATTCGCCTCGCCCGCAATGGCGCGCGCCAGCAAAGTTTTGCCCGTTCCCGGAGGCCCTACGAGCAGCACTCCCTTCGGAATCCGTCCGCCCAGCTTTTGGAACTTCTGCGGCTCCCGCAGGAACTCAATGATCTCGCCGAGCTCTTCCTTAGCCTCTTCGACGCCCGCGACGTCCTTGAACGTCACCTTTTTCTGCTGCGAAGAATGCAGCCGCGCCCGGCTCTTGCCAAAGCTCAACGCTTTGTTGCCGCCGCTCTGCATCTGCCGCATCATAAAGATCCAGAGTCCAAGCAAAAGCACGAACGGAACCGCATTGACGAGCAAGGATATCAGGTTTCCATTGGTCGCTTCCTGCATCTCCATCGCGACATTCTTCTCGCGAAGGATCTTATAAACTTCAGGGTAATTCGCCGGAATCAAGGTCCGCATCGGGCCTTGCGAGTCGTCTACAAACTGACCCTTTACTTCCGTGCCGCTGATCTTGACGGACTTAATCCGGCCCGCTTCCACTTCCGAAAGGAATTGCGAGAAGGCTAGATTGACTTCGGGTTTGCCCTTGCCCCGCCCTACCACCGTGTATAGGATCACGGCTAGGCAGATGATGACTACCCAGAAGATCAGCTTATTTACGTTAGATGTCATTGCTTCCTCTATATACAGGACGTCGAGGATGGAGAGTTTGATTCACCGAGTCAGGAAATCCGCGCCTCAAAGCGCAAAATGTTCCCTGTGTCTCCGGCCGCCGCGAACTTTGGATCGACGCCAAACCGGTGCATCCACACAATACTCACTCCATCCGTGATAATCGGCCAATTCCTTCTCTCCCATAAGGGCACGCGAGCAATTTGGAACAATTTCTTTACAGCAATCGGCTCAACGCGACCTTCCGGCTGGAAGCAATCACCCGGTTGCCACGCGCGAACGCGCAGCGGACCCTGTAACCGTCCCCCATCGAGATCCAGTACTACGTTTTCAGTATATCGGTATTCGGGGGCGGCTGGATTCGCCAGTCGGATCCAGTCCATGGATCGGCTGATCTGGAGGCCGGGGAGGCTGACGCCACCGTCGCCTTCCGACTGGAGCACGAGCGACTCCAGAGCGTCTAGATGGGCCTTTTCAACGCGGAGGAGGTCGCCTTTGGCGCTGACGATGGCGTGGCGGAGAATGCGTCGCCGGAGGGCGGGGTGGGCGGCCCGCAGAGAGTTTACATCCAGCACCGAGGTGGCGACGGGCATTTGGGTAGCCCAGTAGTCCTCCTCGGAGGCGGCGATGGCGGCGAGGCGACCGAGGTTGGCCTCGATGGACGGCTCGAGTTCGCGGAGGAGCGGGAGCAGCGAGGCGCGGACACGGTTGCGGAGAAAGCGGGGGTCGGCGTTCGAGGCGTCCTCGCGCCAGGGGAGACCGTGGTCGCGGAGATAGAGCCGGATGGCGTCGCGATCAAGATCGAGCAACGGGCGGACTAGGCCTTCACGAGTGCGGGGCAGGATGCCGCGGAGGCCCGTGGGGCCGGTTCCACGGAGGAGGCGAAGGAGGACGGTCTCGGCTTGGTCGGAGGCCGTATGGCCCGTCGCTACGTGGTCCACGACGCCGTCGCGGATCCATTCTCCGAAAAGGCGCAGGCGCTCGCGGCGGCAGTGCTGTTCGAGGTTACCGGTGACTTTGACGCTCTTGGCGGAGAAGAACGGATCGGGGGCGGCGAGTTTCTGCACGAAGGCTTCGTCGGCGTCAGAGGCGGCGCCTCGCAGACCGTGGTTGACGTGGAGGACTATCAGCTTCCCTTGATGCACGTGGCGGAGAACGTGGAGGAGGAAGACGCTGTCGGCGCCGCCGGAGACGGCGACGCCGAGCTTGCTGCCGGCGAGGCCGAGGCGGCCGAGCGAAGCTGCAACCGTCGCGAGCACCTTAGTCGCTGACGGTGAGGGTTGGCATCTTACCCGCTCCGCGCGCGACGAGGCGGGCGACGACGCGTTCGGCGAGTTCGATGAAGGCCGCGCCTTTGCCGGCGGGGTCGAGGGCGACGGGCTTGCCGGTGTCGCCGCCTATGCGAATCTTCGGGTCGAGCGGCAGCTCGCCGAGGTAGGGGACGCTCATGGCGTTGGCGGTGCGTTCGCCGCCGCCCTGCCCAAAGACGTCGATGCGTTCGCCGGAGACCGGGGCGATGAGGTAGCTCATGTTTTCGACAAGACCGAGGACGGGGACGCGGACGTTCTGGAACATCAGGACGGCTTTGCGGGCGTCTTCGAGCGAGACCTCGGAGGGCGTTGTGACGACGACCGCGCCGGAGACGGTGGTCGTCTGCATCAGGGAGAGCTGAACGTCGCCGGTGCCGGGGGGGAGGTCGATGATGAGATAGTCGAGCGAGCCCCAATCGACGCCACGGAGGAACTGGTTGATGACGGAATGGAGCATGGGGCCGCGCCAGACCAGGGGCTTGTCTCCGGGGCTGAGGAAGCCCATGGAGATCATTTTGACTTCGTGCTGGACGAGCGGCTGGATGCGTTCGCCGATGGCGTGGGGGGCTTCGCGGATGCCCATCATGAGCGGCACGTTGGGGCCGTAGACGTCGGCATCGATGAGGCCGACTTTATAGCCGAGGCCGGCGAGCGCGATCGAAAGATTTACAGAAACGGTGGTTTTGCCAACGCCGCCTTTACCCGACCCTACCGCGATGATGTTCTTGACGCCATCGATGGCGGTCGTCTTCAATTCCGTCTGTTGGGGACCCATTCACTTCAGTCTACCAGCCGTTCCCCGGAGACGAATCAGGCGACCGTCCGATCCGCGGACGGCCTCGCCGCGGGCCACTACTGTTTTGACTGTTCCTTGCGGGGATAGATGGAGCGTGATTTCGTATGGTTTGCCTGTTTGCAAGATCTCCCGAACGGCCTCGTCGAGCAGCGTCCAACTGGCAGGGGTGAAGAACTGTTCCTGGTCCGCGTAGGGCGGGACGGGCAATTTGGGATCGTAGCCCATGATTCGGTAGAGCTCTTCCGACCAGCGGACGATGCCGGTCCGTATGTCCCACGACCAACTTCCGACCTCGGCAAGGCGCTGGGCTTCGCGCAACTCGGCTTCGCGTTCGAGGAGGAGGTCCTCGTTTTGCTTAATCTCAGTGATGTCGATGAAGGTGGCGACGACGCCGGGCGGCTCGGCGATTGGTTCGGCGTTGATGGAGAGCCAGGTGACTTGGTGGTTGGGCTTGGCAAGCCCCATGCGGACGTTGCGGATGGACTGGTTCGTTTTCAAGGCAACCATCGAGGGATGCTCTTCGCCGGGGAACGGAGAGCCGTCCTCCCGGATGGCTTGCCACGAGGGGTCGGTGGAGAAGCGGCCGTTGATTTGATCTTCCTGAAGGCCGAGGATTCGATTGGCGCTGAGGTTGCTGGCGACGATTTTGCCTTCGGCGTTTTGGACGACGATGCCTTCGGCCATCGAAGTGATCACGGAGCGGTAGCGGGCTTCGCTGCGGCGGAGTTCGTCTTCGGCGCGCTTGCGGTCGGTGATTTCGTGGAGGGAGACGATGGCGCCGAGCTTTTCCCCGGAGGAGGCGAAGACGGGTTGACCGCTGGCGAGGACGACGTGGGAGCCGAGAGTCAGTTCCTGGCTGCGGACTCGCTCGCCCGCCAGCGTACGGGCGAGGGGAATGAGGGACGGTTCGGCGGCCATCGACTGAGCGGCGCGATTCAGGCGGGTCGACTCGCCGGCGGGGCCGCAGGTGACGATACCGTCCTGGAGGCATTCGAGGGCGATGGCATTGAATTCCTGTTCCTTGCGGAGGGCGTCTTCGGCAAGGCTTCGGCCACGAATGTTAACGAGGCCCATGCCGATCAGGCCGAGAGCGAGCAGGGTGACCACCGCCGTGAGCACACTGGCTTGGCGAGCGGCGACGCGCCCTTCGGCCACTTTCACTTCGAGGACGGTGTTTTCTTCGTCTTTGATCCAGTCGATCAGATTCATGGTCTCGATCATGGACTTGAGCCGGATGCTTTCGCGAATGGCGTCACTGGCGGCGGAAGCGCCTTGTTCGCGTTTGGCTTCTATCACCTCTTCGGCGGAGGAGAGCAGGCGGAGGACGTTGGCTTCGAGGCGCGTGACGATTTGCCGTTCGCGGGGATTGCCCGCGGTGACCCGGCGGAGGCGTTCGAGTCGGGCGCGGGCGTCCTTGCTGCCGACCCTGACCTGTTCGATGAACCGTTCATCGCCGGTGGCGGCATAGCCACGAGAGGCCGACTCGACTTCGCGGAGGGCGGCTAGCTGGGCTTGCGTTTCTTCCAGTACGGCGCTGGTCTGGGCGACGTGACGATCAATTTCAACGACGGTCCGGACGGTAGCGTACTGCGAGGCGGCCGCGATGAGGAGGGCGACGGCGGAGATTCCGAAACCGACGAACCCCTTCATTGCCAATGGCTGGCCGCGCGTTCGCGAAGGGCTGGTTTATCTCTTTCGAGGATGTAGCGAGCGGTGACGAGCGCGTCGAGGGCGGCGTCGACCTTCGCGAGGTAGTCCTCCTTTGAGGGGTAGCGTTCCTCGATGGAGAGGCGAGGATCCTTGCTGGCTTCGCGTTCGGCTTTGGTGCGGGCGAAAGGGTGGAAGCCGCCGGTCATGCTCTGCATTTCGGTGGGGGCGCCGGTGGCGGGGTCGCGGAGATTCCAGCCGGTGAAGGTGCCGAGGGGGACGGCGACATCGGGGAGGCGGAGGCCGGCGAGTTCGTTGCCGTCCGAGTCGACCGCGGGCACGAGGCTGGGGAAGGGTTTGCCGACCTTGGGGGGATCGAGGGAGACGATGCCGAGTTCCTTGAAGTCAGGGCCGTAGTCGACGCGCCAGGCTTGGTGGGGCGAACGGGGGAGGCGGACGCCGGGGATTTTGGGGAAGTTCAGGGCCGTGGGGGCGACGAGTTGCTGCTTGTCGAGGCGGGGGTAGTTCGAGGCGGGGGGTGGTTCGTTTTTGACGACCCAAGTGGTCAAGGCGGCGAGGAGGCCTCGCATTAAAAAACGATAATCATTAGGATTGGCGGGGTAGGTGGTCTCGTTCGTTTTGGCGGCGGGCCAGCGGCCGGGGCCGTGCTGGGTACCGGTGAGGTAGTAGGCGCGGGAGTTGCCGGAGAGGCCGTCGTCGCGTTTGCCATCGAGGGAGGTATGGATAAGCGCGGCGGCGCGGCCCCAGTATTCGTAGGACCCGTTGGTGTAAAAGACGCGTGGGAGGACGTTTTCTTCTTGGGCTTTGGTGAGGAGGCCATCTTCGTCCTTGGACTCGGGGTCCATCATACGGAGGTCGGCGAAGGGGAAGACGTCGGAGGGGTAGAAGGTGTTGGTCATGCGATGACCGTCGCGGGAGGGTTGGGCGAAGCGATGGTTGAAGCTGCCGCGACCGGCACCGGCGACGTGGGCCCAGACGCCGTCGAAGACGCGGCGGCCGTTTTCGTCCTTGTTGAAGCCCATGTAGAGGAAGGTCCGCAGGAAACGGCCGCTTTGGGAGGTACCGAAGCCGATGGCGTTTTTGTAGTAGCGGCCTTGGTCGCCGAGGAGGATGACGCCGTCGGCTTTGCCTTTGAGGAAGGAGATGATGTCGCGGGTGGCGGCCATGCCGAGGCCGACGATGGCGGGATCCTTGGCGCGATAGATAACGTCGTAGAGTTTGCCGGGTTGGAAGCCGCCGGTGAGGCCGACGCGGGTTTCGTCGACGAAGCGCCACTGAGCGCGGGGGATGACGCGGCGGGGGCCATCGGGGGCGTCGCGGATGGTCATTTGGGTGGCGGGGTCGTTGGGGTCGGAGACGGGATAGGCTTCCATGGTGCGGTCGCCGAGGGAGTAGACGTCGACCTTGGCGACGGGGACGTATTCGCTGCGGACGAGGCCGGTGGCCCCCTTGGCTTTGGGGACTTCGAGGCGGAGGAGGTTGCCTTGCTTGGGGAGGTCCGACTGCCAGCCGAGCCATACGAGGGTGTAGCCCTGTTCGAGGAGATATTCATCGCCTCGTTCGAACATGTTGACCATGCCCTTGCCGCCGCGGTTGGAGACTTCGTAGAGGATGGTTCCGTTACCGGTGGCGGGGTCGCGGGGCTTGAGGACTTCGAGGTCGGCGGAGAACTCGACGAGGCCTTCGGCGTTGCGGGGGGCCATGCCGAGGTCGCGGATGATTTGGTTGGCGGGGAGGCGGGGATCGACGACGAAGTGGGCTTTGGCGGTGATGCGCTCGTAGTTGCGAGGGGCATCGGTACGTTCGACGACGTAGATTTTTTTGACAGCCGCGGGCAGCAGGGCGGCGCCTAGGGAGAGGGCGAGACAGGCGCGGAGGAACATGCTTGTCATTAGAGCATGGCGAGGCTGAAGTTGGCCTTGGGGCGGAGATCGAGGGCGGCGAGGTGGCCGGCGAGGAAGCGGGGGTAGGCGGCGGCGGCGATCATGGCTGCGTTGTCGGTGGAAAGTTGGGGGGTGGGGAAGGCGATGTTGTAGGGCAGGCGGCGGGCGGCGGCGCGGAGGCCGACGTTGCAGGCGACGCCGCCGGTGATGATGACGTTTGTGAGGTCGAGATCCTCGGCGAAGATGCGGACGCGGGAGAGGAGTTCGTCGATGACGGTGTATTGGAAGGAGGCGATTAGGTCGAGGGTGGCTTTGGGGGTGGCGGCGAGGTAGTCGGCGAGGGTGGGGTTGGGGAGGGCTCGGCGGGCGGCGATTTCGGCGGTCATGTCGCGGGCTTCGGTGAGGCGAAGGACGGCGGTTTTGATGCCGGAGAAGGAGAGGTCGAGCGAGTTGCCGCTCATCTTGGCGCGGGAGAATTTGACGGCGCGGGGGTTGCCGTAGGGGGCGAGGAGGTCGAGGGTGGGGCCGCCGGGATACTGGTAGCCGAGGAGCTTCCCGACTTTGTCGTAGGCTTCGCCGGCGGCGTCGTCGCGGGTGCGGCTGAGGAGTTCGTATCGAAAATTGGACTCGCAGCGGTAGAAGTGGGTGTGGCCTCCGCTGACGATGAGGGCTAGCGCCGGGAGTTCAGTTTCGGGGTGTTCGAGGAGGACGGCGTGGATGTGGCCTTCGAGGTGGTTGACGGCGATGAGGGGGAGTTTTCGGGCAAGGGCGAAGGCCTTGGCGAAGGTGATGCCGACGAGGAGGGCGCCGATGAGGCCGGGGCCTTGGGTGACGGCGACGGCGTGGATGGGGACGTTGGCTTGAGCGAGGGCTTGCTCGACGACGGGGACGATGGCGCGGAGGTGTTCGCGGGAGGCGAGTTCGGGAACGACGCCGCCGAAACGGACGTGGGTCTCGACTTGGGAGGCGACGACGGAGGAGAGAACTTGGCGTCCATCGGTGACGACGGCGGCGGCCGTTTCGTCACAGGAGGACTCAACGCCTAGAATATTCATTTGGACCTTTCAAACTTCTATTATGATTTGCCGGACGAGCTGATTGCTCAAACGCCGGCGGCTGAGCGCGACGGGGCGCGAATGTTGGTGATCGATCGGCAGGCCGGGACGTGGGAAGACCGGATGTTTCGGGAATTGCCGGGGTACCTGCGGCCGACCGATTGTTTGGTACTGAACGATTCGAAGGTTTTCCCTTCGCGGTTGCTGGGGCATCGACCGGGGCGGACGGGGCGGGTGGAGGTGTTTTTGGTGCAGCCGGTGAGTGCGGACGAGCGAGAGTGGCGGGCGCTGGTGCGGCCCGGGAAGAAGCTGCCGGTGGGGGAGCGGATTGAGTTTGGGGAGGGGTTTTCTGCGACCGTGGTGGGGCGGGAGGAGCACGGGGAGCGGATTTTGCGATTCGAAGCCGAGGACCTTTGGGCGGCGATTCAGCGGGTGGGGCATGTGCCGCTGCCGCCTTATATTCAGCGGGCGGACGGGGAGGAGGATCGGGAGCGGTATCAGACCGTGTATGCGCGGGAGAGGGGGAGCGTAGCGGCTCCGACGGCGGGGTTGCATTTTACGCCTCGGGTGTTGGGGGAGATAACGGCGGCCGTGGCGCGGGTGACTTTGCATGTGGGGCTGGGGACGTTTCAGCCGCTGCATTCGACTACGGTGGAGGAGAATGTCTTGCATAAGGAAAGGTTTGTGGTGTGGGCGGTGGCGCGGGCGAAGTTTGTGGGGGGGGGATGGGTGGTGGCGGCGGGGACGACGTCCGTGAGGACGCTGGAATCGATGGATTCTGTTAGCGGGGAGACGAATATTTTTATTTATCCGGGGTATGAGTTTAAGCGAGTGGGGGCGATGTTGACTAACTTCCATTTGCCGGAGTCGAGTTTGATGTTGTTAGTGTGTGCGTTTGGAGGGACGGAGTTGATG
>JANODS010001418.1:0-12348 GCA_031412835.1 Acidobacteriota bacterium
CCGCCAACTCGCCATGGAAGTGGGCATTTTTCGCCAAGAAAACTTCCTCCGCTTCATCTCGGCCGACGGCAGCTATCGCAAGCAGTTCGATATGCCCGAAGGCGTCACCATCACCGGTCTCCTCTCGAATCTCACCCTCTCGCTCCGCACCGCCGCCCGCCTCACCGAATACGACCGCGCCGCGCTCCTCGCTCGGCACAAAATGGACGAGATGCTGCTCCTCCCCCCTGGCCCGGCCCAACAAGTCGTCGAAGGCCGTTTCGATATGACCCAATCCGGCGGCGTCGAAGCCGGCTGGAAGGCCCGCTCCGGCATCTACGAAGCCCCGCCCGGCGCTGGTCCCGGCATCGAGATCCTCGAACGCGTCGAACTCCAAATCTGGTGGAATCAGGGCGGGAAACTGCGAACCTATCCGCTCGAAGGTTTCCGCAAACGCCTCATGATGCCCGGCGAAGCCACCAATCCCGCCGGCGGAGTTGTCCAATGAGACGTCACAACCAACGCGGCGTCACCCTCCTCGAACTCCTCATCGCCGTCACTCTCATGAGCCTCCTCAGCGGCGGAATCCTCTACGCCCTCCGCGTCGGCCTCCAAGCTCTCGAAAAGACCAACAACCGCTTCCTAGCCAATCGCCGCGTCATCGGTGTCGAACGTGCCCTGCAGCAACAACTCGCCGGGCTCATGCCCGTCGGAGCGGATTGCATCGGCCCGGAAGGCGTGCCCACCGGGGCCCGCACCCGCTTCTTCGAAGGGCGAACGCAATCGGTGCGCTTCGTCACGAACTACTCCCTCAATGAGTCCGCCCGCGGCTACCCCCGCATCGTCGAATACAGCGTCATCCCCGGCAAGGACAATATCGGCCTCCGCCTCATCGTCAACGAATCCGTCTATACCGGCCCCATCAGCCTCATGGGCCACTGCGTCGGCATGTCCGTCGATCCCGAACGCGGCTTCCCCCTTCCCATCTTTCGCCGTATCGAACCCCGCCCCGATAGCTTCGTCCTCGCCGACAAAATCGCCGGCGTCCGGTTCGTTTTTCTCGAAACCCTGCCCCCTCCCGTCCTCCAACGTTGGACCTCCACTTGGTCCGCCCCCGCCTGGCCCGCCGCCATTCGCATGGAGATCGTCCCGCTCGATGCCAACCCCGGCAACCTCGACGTGGCCACCGTAACCATTCCCGTCCGCGTGACGGCCGACCCCTTCAAGAAGTATGCCGACTAAACCCCAACGCGGCGGCGCGCTGCTCACCGTCCTCTGGCTCTCGGCCGCCCTCACCGCCATCGCCTTCACCGTCGCCACCACCGTCCGGGGCGAAACCGAACGCACCTCCACCACCGTCGAGCAGACCCGCGCCTACTACCTCGCCACCGGTGCCATCGACCGCGCCATTCTTTGGATGCAGTGGGGCCGCAACACGCCTCGCAATCCCGATGGCACCTCCCGCTTCTGGGCCCCCGGCATTCCGGTGCTCCGCATGCCCTTCCCCTCCGGCTATGCCGAGGTCGAAGTCATCCCCGAATCCTCCAAATACAACATCAACTCTGTTACTCCGGTCGACCTGCAACGGCTCCTCTTGAGCATGGGCCTCGACCCGAATCGCGCGCAGGAACTTACCGCCGCCATCATCGATTGGCGCCAAGCCTCCGCCGGGCCCTCCACTTTTGATCAGTATTACGGCTCCCTCATCCCGTCTTTCCGCGCTCGCCATGCGTCCTTTGAACAAATAGAAGAACTTCTTTTCGTCCGCGGGGTCACCCCGGACATGTTCTACGGCACCTGGGTCCGCAACCAAGCCGGGCAACTCGTCCGCGCCACCGGCCTTAAGGACTGCCTCGCTCTCTTCGGCACCAATAGCCAATTCGATATCAACATGACTGCTCTGCCCGTGCTCCTCTCCCTCGGTCTCCCCCCCGATGTGGCCATGCAAATCGTCGCCCGCCGCGCCCAGCGTCCCTTTGTCACGGACCAGGATCTTAACTCCGTCGTGCAGGCCGCCGGACCCGCCGCCGGCAAACTCCGCCTCGGCGGCGGCTCCGTCTTTACCCTCCGCGCCAAGGCCACCCTACAGGGCAGCGACGTCCGCCGATCTGTCGCGATGGTTGTGAAATTCAATTGGGACGAAAAGGACGAAATGACCCCGTATCATATCCTCCGTTGGTACGACAACGCGGGGACCAACTGAAGCTATGAGCGGCCTCCCCCCCACAGTACGCAGATGGCTCGCCTTCGGCACCGGCGTCGGTATCGAAGTCGGCCCCGTCGATTTGACCGTCTCCGTCGTCCGCGCCCGCCCGTCCGGAGCCGAGCTTCTCGAATCGAGAGTCATCGCGGGCTTCCGCGAGCGCCCCGCCGTCGAATGGGGCCGCGAATACGCCGATTTCGTCAAAAAGTTCTCCGCCGGCCACATCGCCGCCGTCGTCATGGTGCCGCGCAGTGAAGTCATCGTCCGCACCATGACCTTCCCCGCCGTCGGCGACGAAGAACTCGAAGCCGCCATCGGCTTCCAACTCGATACGCTCCACCCCTACGCCGAAGACGATGCCGTACCCGCCTTCGCCCGTCTCGACGGCACCCAGGTTCTCATCGGAATCCTCCGCCGTCAGAAGTTTGAGGCCTACCAGACCCTGTTCACGGAGGCGGGCATCAAGGTCGGCAGCTTCACCTTCTCTGCCGCCGCCATCTACTCCGCCCTTCGTATGACCTCCGCCGCTCCCGTGGGTTTCCTTGCGGCCCAGGAAACCGTGGACGGCCTTGAGGTTTATGGCGAAAGCGACGCCCGGCCCGTCTTCTCCTCCGTATTCGATCTTCCGCCCGCCCGCGCCTTTGCCCTCGCCGCCGCGGAACTCCGACTCCCCGCCGATACCGTTCCCCGCGAATTCGGCGTCAGCATGGCCTACGCCGCCGCCCTCGGCAGCGCGGTGCCCACCCTCTCCCTCGGTGCCAACTTCCTCCCGGAAGGTCAGCGCCGCTCCAGCTCGAAGTGGCGCTACGTGCCCACCGCCGTCCTGGCCACCATCCTCGTCGCGCTTCTGGCCGGCATCGCTCTTCACGAACCCTACGACACCGGTCGCTACGTCGCCGCCATGCGGGAAGAAATCAAACGCGGCGAATCCCTCGCCTCCAGAGTGCCTGTCCTGGATCAATCCACCGCGAAAACCAGCGCCCGCGTCCTCCAACTCGATGATTTCCGTCGCCGCACCCGGCAGGACCTCGACCTCCTGCTCGAACTCACGAGCACCCTGCCCCCGCCCATCTTCCTCTCGGGTCTCGACATGACCCGCGAAAGCGTCAGCATCACCGGCGAAGCGGAACAGGCCGCGCCACTGCTCCGGGTCATCGACAACTCCCCCCGCCTCGCCAACAGCGAGTTCACCATCCCCATCGGTCGAGTCGTCAACGCCGAGGTCTTTCGCATCCGCAGCCTTCGGGAGGTCCCCAAGAAATGATCATGACCGATCGGGACCGCAAAGCCCTCCAACTCCTCGGCGGAGCCCTCGTCGTCATCGCCGTCATCTACTTCTGGCCCGATGCCACAGCCGCCCCCGGCACCCCTGCCGCCGCGTCCGCCGCCGACTCCCCCGCGCTCGTCGAACAGCGCCTCGAACGAGTGCGCCGCATGATGCTCCAAGTGCCCGACAAGGAAGCCATTCTCAAAGCCGCGAAAGCCGATTTGGCCGGACGAGAAAAGGGACTCCTCCAGGCCGACACCGCCCCCCAAGCCCAAGCCCAGCTCTTTCAGATACTTCGTCGTGTCGGACGCTCCCTCCCCCAGCCCATCGATATTCGCGCCAGCGAAATCGGCCAAGCCAAGTCTTTTGGGGACGACTACGGCGAAGTCAGCGTCTCGGTGATCTTTGACTGTGGCATCGAACAATTGGTGAACTACCTGGCCGATCTCGGCGCCCAACCCGAACTCCTCGCCACCTCCGAACTCCGCGTCGGGTTCGCCAGAGAGAAGGATAAAGTCTTGCCCATTCGGCTAACCGTCTCCGGGCTAGTCCCCCGTAAGCTGATCCCGGAGAAGAAGGGAGTGCAGTTTTGAGAGGACGCCTTTTCCTAATCAATTTGCTCTTGTTAGCCTGCATTGCCGGGGCCACCATGGAGCTCAAGAAACTACTCGATGAAACGAGCAAACGAGAAGCGCTCGTTCGGGCAAGCGCCCCCGCTCTGCCCACCGCCAAGCCCGTCGCCGCCGTCGCCAATGTCGAAAAGACAACCCCCGCCAACTATTTCGACATCGCCGCGCGTCTTCTCTTTAGTAAGGATCGCAACCCAGCGGTGGAGCCACCCCCTCCTCCCGCACCTCCGCAAATGCCAGCCTTTCCCCTCGCCTACGGCGTCTTGATGATCGGCGATCCGCCCACCGTCATGCTCAGCGAATCCAAAGGCAAGCGACAACGCGGTTACCGCCCGGGAGACCAAGTCGGTGAATTCAAAATTCTCGCCGTAACCGGTGCCGACGTCACCTTCGAATGGCAAAACAAGAAAATCACGAAAACACTCGGGGAACTCGCCGACAGGGAAGCCGCAAAGCTTCTGGCAGCCGCCCCGCCCCCGGTCTCTGATAACGCCCCCTCCGCTCCCGCAAACGCCCCCGCCGCCAAGGCCGTCACTGACCTCGGCGGTGGAAACAGCGCCGCCAAGCAAGGCCCCGGACAAGTCGTCTCCCCCACGATGAAACAGTGCCAGCCGGGGGACACCTCTCCCGACGGTGCCATCGTCGATGGCTTTAAAAAATTCAACACCGCTACCCCCTTTGGCTTTCAATGCCGGTGGGAAAAAGTTCAGTAATCGCTTACGCAAGAAACAAGCAAGAAAAAGGAATTGGTCAAGAAGATGATACGAACGATACTTCTCACTCTCGCAGCCGTCGCCCTAGCCGTCGCCCAGCCGGAACCCAAACCCCCGGCCGGCGTGCCCGCCAACGCTAAAAAACTCAACGAGGACACTTGGCGCGCGGTCGACGAAAAAGGGAAGGTCTGGCACTACCAATCCTCTCCCTTCGGCTGGATGAAGGCTCCCGCGCTCTCCGTCTCCGAACAGCAGAAACGCGACGGCGTCGGCGATCCCCTCGAAGGCATCACCGTCAAGGAAATGGGCGAGAGTCTTAAATTCTCCCGTCCCGGCCCCTTCGGCGCTTACAACTGGACCAAAAAGAAAACCGACTTGAACGACGTCGAAAAAGCCGTTTGGGAACGCGAGCAAAAGGCAACGGCACCTAAGTCCTCTACCGCGCCGGTTAAGGAGTAATCGCGGATGCCAATGCGGACCCTCCCCGTCGCAGCTACTCTGCTTCTCGCTGCTGTCACGGTTCTCGCCCAAGCACCGCCTTTGCCTAAGCCGCCACCTGGCTTTGGCACAAATGTAATCGAGGCTCCCAAAGCCCAGCCGACGCCGCCCCCCCCCGTCGCCGCCCAGCCTGCACCTGGTGCTACCGCCACCCCCGTTGCCCCCGCCGCGGCCCCCGCCGCCTCCGCTACCCCACCGCCCCCGACGTCTCTTGGAGGACTCAATCTCCAAAACGCCGCGCTCACCGAAGTCATCGATATCCTGGCGCGCCAACTCAAAATCAACTACATTCTCGATCCCCGCGTGAAGGGCGGCGTTGTTCTCAATACCTATGGCGAAACCAAACAGTTAAACCCTCGCGACCTTCTCGACATGATCCTTCGCATCAACGGCTTTGCCATGGTGCAGGTCGGCGATGTCTACCGTATCGTCCCCATGAGCGACGTTGCTCGTCTGCCCATTAAAGCGAATATCAACTCGACCAATCTCCCCGATAGCGAATCGGTGCAACTCAATCTCGTCTTCCTGAAATACGCCAACGTCGAAGAGCTAACCAAACTTCTCGAACCCTTCACCGGCGAGAACTCGAAGATGTGGTCCTATCCGCCCGCCAATCTCCTCTTGATGCTCGACGGCTCCCGCAGCATGCGTCGCACGATGGAACTGATCTCCCTGTTCGACAACGATACCTTCGCCTCGCAACGCGTCCGCCTCTTCGAGGTCGAAAACGGTCGCCCCTCCGAGCTCACCAAAGAACTGGATAGCATTTTCAAATCGATCTCTCTCAATGACAAGGTCAGTCCAATTAAGTTCCTGCCCGTTGATCGCATCAACACCATCATCGCTGTCGCCGCTAACCCCAGCGCCTTCGATGAAGTGAAAACGTGGATCAAGAAGCTCGACGTTCCCGTCAAGATTACCGCCGGCTCCATCGATAACTACGTGTACCGCGTCAAGTACGGCCGCGCCGACATGATGGCCATGGCCATCATGATGCTCTATGGCGGCGGCGGCAACATGATGGGGATGATGGGAATGATGGGGATGATGGGCGGCATGGGCGGTGGCATGGGTGGAGGTATGGGCATGGGCGGCGGCGGCTTCGGCGGCGGTATGGGTGGCGGCATGGGCGGCGGCTTCGGTGGCGGCATGGGTGGCGGCATGGGCGGCGGCTTCGGTGGTGCCTATGGCTATGGCCAATCCTCCGGCATGATGGGCATGGGCTCCGGCATAACCCAACAAATGCCCGCCAACTCCCAGCAAGCCGCTGGCATGGTTGGCACTGGTGGTGCTGTCGATCAGACCGGATCTTACCTCGGTGCCGGTCCCAACGGTGGTGGTGCTGGTGGCAATGCTCCCCGCGTGATCCCCAATCCAATGGACAACACGCTCATCATCCAAGGTACCCCGGCCGCATACGAAGGCATCCTAAAGATCCTCCGCGAAATCGATGTCCCTCCTCGCCAGGTTCTCATCGAAGCCAAGATCTACGAAGTCACCCTTACCGGTGCCTTCGCCAACGGCATCGCTGCCTTCCTCCAGAGGCGAGAAGCCACCGCCGGCACAACCAAGCAAGCCGGGACCAGAGACTTTCTTGGCTCCCTCGCTAACGCCTCCCTCAACCTCTCCGCTGGAGCCCTCGTCGGCCAAAGCCGTGAGCTCCTCGCCTTCCTCTCTTCCACCGAGAACGAAAATCGAACCCGAGTCATCTCCGCTCCCAGCATCATCGCTACGGACTCTATCTCCGCCAGCATCAACGTAGGTACCGAGGTGCCT
This sequence comes from Acidobacteriota bacterium, assembly GCA_031412835.1. GTDB lineage: Bacteria > Acidobacteriota > Terriglobia > Bryobacterales > Bryobacteraceae. The sequence goes on from JANODS010001418.1 coordinate 7,066, forward strand.
ACCCTCACCGCCTCGGCGGCCACCGGAGTCCAGAGCGGTGGCAGTTCGCTTTTCGCGAATAACATTCAGAACCGGAACAGCGGCGTCACCCTCTCCGTCACCGCCAGGGTCAACCCCAGTGGGATCGTCACCCTCATCATCAACCAAGAGGTTAGCTCGCCCCAGGCGCCCGCCGTTGGTGCCATCAACTCGCCTTCGTTCTCGAAACGGACCATCAATACCCAGGTCACCCTCGAGGACGGAGACACCATCGCCATCGGTGGCATCATCAACGAAACCAATACGCAAGCCTCCGCGGGCATCCCCTTCCTCCACCGCATTCCCATCCTCGGCTGGGGCTTCGGCAGCAAATCCTTCAGCAAAGAACGCACTGAATTGATCGTCTTCATGACGCCCCGCGTCATCTACGACACCAAAGAGATTACCGAAGCCAGCGAAGAACTCAAAAGTCGCATGCGGCGGATGCGGAAGTTGATCAAGGAATAGCGCCGCCAACGAAACTTGATCGCCTCGCGCGGGTTAGAATCGATTCTGCCTTCTCTAACCCCGCACCTATATGAATGTTTCTTCACGTCTTCCCGCGCTGGCCTTGTGTCTATTCGCCACTTCCCCTGCTTTCTCGCAAGGTAGTGCGGTCGACGTCGGAAGCGGCAACATCGATCCCGTCATTCGCCAACAGTTCGTCAACGCCTTCTTCCGCAATAATTTCTCCAACATCGTCGCCACCCCACCCGTCGCCGACGTTCGCCGCTACGGCACCACCGGCTTAATTCAAGAGTTCAATCCCCTCTCTGGCTCCGGCGGCCGCCTCGCCCTCGTCAAAGCCAACACCAGCACCGTCATTATCGACGAGCAAACCGGCGTCTTTCATCTCCTCGCCCTCCTCTTTGCCAACTACTCCTCCGTTGGCGTCACCACCGCCGGCTATCCCACCATGGATACCGCCCAGTGCGCCAATACCGCCGCCGGAACCTGCTACTGGCAGCTCTTCGATAAAAAATACGCCCTCTTCTCCTACTCCTCCGCCCTCGCCAACGGCTCCCAGAATTTTTCCGTTCGCGATCCCTACTTCACCCTCTGGCAGAACGCCGGTGGAATCACCGTTCTCGGTGCGGCCTCGTCCGCCGAAACCACCGCCACCACCGCCACCGCTACCGCCTATACCTACCAATCGTTCCAAAACGGCTTTATCTTCAACATCACTTCCGGCACCCTAAACGGCCGCCAGATCGTCGTCGCCCCCCCGGTTAACCAGGCCTATCTCAATAACGGTGGTCCCACCGGCTTCCTCGGTCTGCCCATCAGCGCCGTCGTCTCCCTCGGTTCCAATCGCTTTCGTCAAAGCTTCGAAAATGGTTCCATCGACTTCGACTCGAACGGCGGAGCAGCCGTTCGCCTCCCAGTCAACAACATCGGACTCAGCGCCACCATCAGCACCCTCCGCCTCAAACTAAACGAAACCTACCAGATCACCGCCATCCCCCGCGCCGCCAACGGCGAAGACCTTCTCGACCGCCCCGTCGCCTGGACCACCACCAACGGTCGCGTCATATCGATCCAAACCACCGCCGGAACCGCAACCCTTAAAGCCGTCGGCGGCGGAGTCGCCACCGTCACCGCCACTAGTGAAGGTCGTATCAGTGCCCCCATCCAAGTCTTCGTCCAAACCACCTGCTGCCAAGTCGGCGAAGGTGCCCCCAGCGCCGCCGCCACCCAAGCCTTTCAGGACGCCGTTACCCGCAATCGCCTGGCCATCAACCTCCCCAGCCCCAATCCCGTCCGCCGCGTCGGCAACGGCAACACCCAGGAACTAGCCACCACCGCCGGAACCCGCGTCGTCCTCGCCCTCCCAGACCGTCTCCCTCAAGCCTACGTCCTCTCCGGCACCCTCCTCTCGCGCTACGAGGATTTCGGCGGACCCTCCGGCGGCCTCGGCTACCCCCTCTCCGACCCCACCCCGGGCGGACGCCAGTCTTTTGAAAATGGTGCCCTCGCCGGCGGACCCGTACGCCTCGTCTCCGGCCCCATTCTCACCAAATGGCAGACCCTCGGCCTCGAAACCGGTGCCGCCGGCTCCCCCGTCTCTGAGGTGACGCCATTTTTCACCTTCGCCGCCACCACCGGATCCCAACAAACCTTTCGCACCGGAGCCCTCTACAGCGTCCCCGTCGCCGGCCGCGTCAATTTCGTCGGCGGAACAATCTACGCCAAATACCTCCAACTTATGGCCGCCAACGGGCCCCTCGGTGCCCCCCTTAACGACGAATTCGCCGTCTCCGGCCGTCGGCGTCAGGATTTTGAAGGCGGCTACCTCGAACTCGCCCCCGGAGCCACCGAAGCCACTCTCGTTGAAAGTCCTCGCCGCCCCTCCCTCAGCGCCACCCCTGCCACCGTCATCGTCGGCAGCCGCGTCCGTCTCGCCCTCGGCGGCTTTGGCGAAAATACCCGCATTCGCGTCCGCATCTCCGGCCAACCAGAATTCTTCGTCCAAACTTCGAACGGCGCCTACGCGTGGGAAACCCTCGTGCCCACCTCCGCCGCCTCAGGCACCGTCACCGTCATCGCCGACGAACCCACCAAAAATCTTACCGCCCAAGCCACTTACACCATCCGCGCTCTGGCCGACGCCCGGCCCCGCCTCTCCAAAGTCCGAGGCGATGGACAGGCCGGTGCCCCCGGCTCCCTCCTTCCCATCCCCCTCCGTATCCAACTCCGCGACGAAGCTAGCAACCCCCTCGCCGGCGTCGCCGTTGCCTTCATCCCCTCCCAGGGAGCCCTCCTATCGCGCTCCACCGCCACCACCGACAGTAACGGAGAAGCTGAAATCAGCCTCCGCCTCCCCTCCGCCGAAGGCATCGCCCTTGTCACCGCCGAAGCCCTTCGCCAAATCGTCACCTTCCAAGCCCGCACCACCAGCGGCGGCCTCACCTCCTTCCCCCGCATCACCGACCCCGGCAATCCCTTCGTCGCCTCGGCCGCCGCCATCATCAAATATCATCAGGATCGCGGCGAAGTCCCCACCTCCGGCCCCGCCGCCAGCCCCGCTGCCCTCGATACCTTCCTTCGCAATTTCTGCGTTTTCGATTCCCAAGCCGTCCAAATCTGCGACGGTTTCCTCGAAAACGGCATGGCCAACCTCTGGCGCCTCGGCGGTTTTGTCTCCGGCGGCCTCGAAGTTCTCGCCCTCCCCCCTACCGAACAGGTCCTCCGCGACGCCATCGCCACCGGCCCCGTTCTCATCAGCCTCGCCCTCGACGGCGGAGCCTCCCACGCCGTCGTAGCCACCGGCATCTCCACCGATGGAAACGTCCAAATCATGGATCCCAGCCCAACCTTTGGTCGAACCAGCCTCGCCGAGTACCAAAACGGCTTCCAGTCCGGAAATATCTCTTATAAAGGACGCATCGCAGGTCTCTTACGCCTGGAGCCCCGAACCCCCTCGAACGCTGGCTTCCTCGTCATCGCCGAAACAACCAACATCTCCATCGCTGGCCCCAGCGGAGTCTGTGGTGCCACCTTCGCCATCCAACGCGGCGGCAATCTCACGAACTTCCGCTCCTGTGACGGCGGGCAGCCCATCTATCAACTCGAACTCGCCGCCACCGGTCGCTACCGCGGAACCCTCTCCGACCTCGGTACCGTCGGCGGTCGCTTCGTCCTCGAAGGCCAAAACACCGGCTCCTTCCGCGTCGCCCGCCCCGGCCTGCAATGGGAGCCGAGCCCCCTCGAAACCAGCTTCCAGGCCACCTCCGTCCTCAACGGTGCCAGCTTTACCTCCGATCTCGCCCCCGGCGCGCTCGTCAGCATCTTCGGCGTCGGCCTCGGCCGCGAAGGCTCGACAACCACTGCTGAAATCGGCGGTCTTCCCGCCCAAATTCTCTTCACCAGCCCCTTCCAACTCAATCTCGCGCTCCCTCTCGATCTCCCCCCCGGTTCCTATCCGCTTTCTCTCCAGTCGATCTTCGGATCAGCCGAAGTCCGCGTCGAGGTTCGAGACGTCGCCCCAGCCATCTTCCGTCTCGGCGACTCCCAAATGGCCATCGTCAACACCAACGGAAACTTAAACAATCCCAACCAACCCGCCGCGCGAGGAACTGCCGTCGTCCTCTACGGAACCGGCTTCGGCAGCGTCCAACTCCAGGGAAATCTGAGCCGCACCACCCGACCCGTAACCGCCCGCATCAACAACTTGGAAGTACCGATTGGATACAGTGGACTCGCCCCTGGATACATTGGACTCTATCAGGTCAATGTGACCCTGCCCATCGATATGCCCCCAGGCCTATTTCAGTCCCTCGAACTCCGTCAGGCCGGGGTCGTCGTTTCACCTCTAACCGTAGCAATACAATAGAGTTCTTTCACGCCAAGACGGAAACGTTCAGGCTGTCCCCCTTCTAATTTACAAATGGCCCCCTACGTGCAAACCTATCGCTGCGTACGGTCGCCTACTCGGCGCAAGTCTTTGGAAACTAAGCCCTTGACTTGTAGCAGGTAGGAATGTTAAAAAGTAAAGGACTGCGTCGGCTCAGGGTTAGGCGGTTTTCCGTTTACGGGGCCGCGAGTACGTACGAATCACAAAACATATAAATATCAGCTCGGCTCGCAAGTAGCCGTCCCTCGCAAGCAGACTGTAATCGTCTTCGCGTGCTGGACGAGTTCCTCGAGACCGGGTCAAAGCGGTAAAAAGGTAGTCCCTCATCAATTCTATTTTTCAATTCCCTAAGGAGAAGGAAATGGCAGATTTCCGTAAATGGTTCCCGGTATTGGCCGTTGCTACGCTGATGTTTGGCGCGGCAGCTTCCGCCAATGCCCAACCCGCGTTTAGCTGTAATTCAAACGCTGGCGTTCCGCCGATTGTTCGCGCGGAAGGGCTAACGGAACTCGTTGGTGATTTGATCTTGAACTGTACTGGTGGCAACCCGACCGCTCTCGGCGCGACGGTCCCCCAGGTCAACTTCCAGATCTTTTTGAACACCAACGTGACTTCCCGTTTGCTCAATGATCCCTGGAGCGAAGCGCTCCTCATGATCGACGAACCGTCTGGTGCTGACACCAACGGTGGCAACCTGCGTTATTGCACCACCAACGGTGGCTGCATCATGCGCGGTGTCGGCGGTCAAGCCGGCGGCGTCAACTACCTCACTGGCGACTCCCAGAATACGCTCCCTGCGAACGTGTTCCAAGGCCGTCAGGCTGGTGCGAACCAACTCGTGTGGCTCGGTGTGCCGATTGATCCTCCTGGCACCACCACCACCCGTATTATCCGTATCACCAACGTTCGCG
>JANODS010001419.1:0-6521 GCA_031412835.1 Acidobacteriota bacterium
GGTCTCCGGCGACTTATGGTACGGCACTCGCGACCTACTACGCTCGGCAGGTTCTGCGAGCTTGTGGAATGGAGACGGGGTTGACCGATGCTTGGCTGGAGGCCTTGCGGCCGGGGAGCGTGGTAGAGGCGGCGGCGCAGTTGATGGCCGATCCGGGTAAGGCCGGGGCGAAGGATTATCTATTACGGGCGCAGGGGGCGGACGGCGGTTGGGGGGAGCATCCAGGGTTGCCGGCGCAGGTTTTTGATACCGCTGTGGCGGTGATTGCGTTGGGGGGACAGGGCGCGGCGGTGGCTCGGGGCCGGGCTTGGCTCGTGAAGCGGCAGCGGGAGGAGGGGGGATGGCCGGAAACGACGCGGCCGCCGGGGGCACAGAGTTATGCGCAGCATATTTCGACTACGGCTTGGGCGACGATGGCTTTAATGGACGTGGAACGGTAGGAGGACGGTTTCTCGGCTGGGCTTCGTCGAGATGCGCTCAAAAGTATCGACATCGAAGAGGCGGCCGACCTTGTTGCCGGCTAGATCTTCGAGGGCTCGGTCGATCGAGACGAAGTAGGTTCCGGGGTTCCAGGGTTGGTCGGGGACATAGCGCCACTCGCGTTCAGCGGGGCCGAGGCTGGGCTGGCCGGGGGCCAGGGGAATGTTGATGAGGCGGAGGGCGAGGGCTGCGTCGAGGGATTCGCCGAATTGAATGATGAGCGGTTCGCGAGTGGCGGCTTTGGGAAGAGAGAGCTTCCATTTGGAGGGGTCGATGGCGGTTCGATCTTCGGGGAGGATTGTGAAGGCCTTGCGAAATTCGGCGGCGAGGGGGACGCCGCGTTCATCGCGCCAGGCGGCGTCGGCAACTAGGGTGTAGCGCTGGCCGGCGACGAGGGCGGGGCCGTTTTCGGCGAGGGGAAGGACGCCTCGCTTGATGCGGCCGGGGTCGAAGAGGACGGTGAGGCGGAGGCCTTCGCGGTCCCAGAGTTCCTGGTCGATTTCGAGGAAGGCTAGTTCGACAGGGCGGCCTTGGGCATCAAGGAGGCGGAGGTGTTGCCAGGCGTTGCCGGGGCGCATGGGGGCGGAGAATTGGAGGTAGAACTTGAGTTGATTGGCGGGAATTTCGGAGACGGTGGGGTAGACTTGCTCGACGCGGGTGGAGGGGGCGGTGGGTTCGCTTTGCTGGGCGGGGAAGGGGAAGACTTGGCCGTTGACGACGACGCGGCAGGCAACGGTGGGGGGGATTTCGAAGCGGGGGCGGAAAAGGAGATCGGGGCCGTCGGCGGTGACGGTGCCGAAGACGGGGGGAACGTCTGACCCGCCGACATAGAGGGCTATGTCGGCGGGTTTGGCGGGGCCGGAGATGCGAAAGTTTTGGCCTTCGCGGCGCACGGCGATTTCTGCCGCGTACATGCAGAGGCCAAGGAGTGCTGTGATTACCAGGCGCACTTGGCTAGGGGAGGGCTACGGTGCGGAGGTCGAGGGAGCCGCCGTCGAGCATGAGCATGACGGCGCTTTTGGCGTCGTAGCGGTCGAGTTGTTGAACGCCTTTGAGTTCGGCGAGGGTCTCGTAGGGAACGCCCTGCTTTTCGGTGGGGGCGGTGATGGCATCATAGCTTTCGAGCTTGGCGGCGGGGAGCTTCATGACGCCGCGGCTGGAGTTGGCCATGAGGATGTAGTCTTTGCCGTCCTTGGTGTAGACGATCATGTCGAGGGGGCGGTTGCGGTTACCGAGTTCGGCGATGGTTTTGCCCTTCACTTTGTTGCCGGCGGTGAGTTCGGAGAGGGGGATGGTGACGAGGGGGGTGCAGGTGTAGGCGGCGAGGAGATGGGGCTTGTTCGCGACGGTGTAGGTGGTGAACGTCCGGACGGGGGCGTTGGTTTCAAAGCGACCGTGGGCACCGTGGTAGATCTCGATGCTGGAGGCTTTGGTGGCGGCAACGAAGGGATAAGGGAACGACCGGAGGCTGGAGGAGAACTCCTCGTTCGAGAGGCCGGCGACGAAGACGCGACCTTCGGAGAAGCCGAGATCGGTGATGGTTTCCATGCGTTTGTTGTTGCCGCGGGCGTCCTTGACATTGGCGGGTGCATCGGGGAGGGCGACGGTGGAATGGGAGATATTTTCGAGGTTGAGTTCAGTGAGTTTGCCGGCGACGTCGAGCTTCAGGATGACCGGGGTGGTGCCGCGGGAGACCGAGAAATAGATGTTGCGGGAGACGGGGTTGACGGCGAGATCCTGGACGGTGATTTGGTCCGGGGTGGTGCCGAGGGCGGCGGCCATTTTCTGATTGAGGCCTTTGAGTTCAATGTTTCCGGCACCGGGGTTGGCGGCACGGTCGCTGGTATCGATGGCGATGAGGCTGGCGTTGGCGGAGTCGCCGACGAAGAGGATGCCGGCGGGGCCGAAGGCGAGGGGACCGGCGGAGCCGAGTTCCAGCTTCTTCGTGACGAGGCCGGAGCCGGGGGCGGCGAAGGCGGAGAGGGCGGTGAAAGCGACCGCGGCGAACCATTTCTTATTCATTCGGGAAACTCCTTGAATGACGGAAGGGTAGCATATCTACCTACTCAGCAGAGTGCTTACGCTCCGGGGGTGTGCGGCTTTTCTTCTATTTTGCTTGGTCTCGACGGCCGGAGCGCATGATATTCGGGGCAGGGATGCCCGTAGAATCTATGAAGCCGTCCGCTACACCGAGACCGGCTTTCGGTTCGTGACGTTCTAGGGATGCTTTACATTGGCGACCGGCGGGGTTCAGAGCTGGCTGATGGCTTGGGCGGCGTTAGTGCGAAGGGTGACAATGCGGCTGGGCATGAGGCCGGCGGCGACGATGAAGACGACGATGGCGGCGAGGACACAGCGTTCGCGCGGGAGAGCATTTGAAGACCCAAGCGGCGGCCCCGGTTCTTTTGAAGTGGCCGCCGAAGGCCGCGTGCACTTGATGGTAGTCATGCAGCATGGACGGGCCGCGGAGGACTTGGAGGGTACGGACCATGCAATGGCCCTGCATATGCAGGACGGAGATGCAGGTGAGGCCGAGGCCGATTTCGGCAAAGACGACACCGAACTGGTCTGCGTGGAGGTGGAAGCACCGTCGCGCTATCCATCCGGGGAGGACGACGGAAACGATGTTGAAGACGCGGGAGGTGCTGCGATTCATCGCGGAAGGAGGAATGAACAAGGACATCGCGAATCAGTTGAGTTTGAGCGTGTATACGGTGGAGGGGCATCGGGGAAGGTTGATGGAGAAGTTGAACCTTCATTCGACGGGGGATCTGGTGCGGTTTGCGATACGGAACGGGTTTATCAGTTAGCTTGACGGCAGGGCGCGCGCAGGCTAAGTTGGTCCGATGCTTACGCCTACACTCCAAGAGCAGTTCGGTCAGATCGACATCTACCTTTTCGATCAGCTTTTGAAGGGTCGGATCACTCCGGGGATGAGCATCCTGGACGCTGGATGCGGGTTTGGTCGGAACCTGGTTTACCTGCTGCGGGAGGGGTACGAGATTTTCGCGGCGGATTCGAATGCGGAAGCCGTGGAGAGCGTTCGGGCGTTGGCGCGGCGGTTTGCGCCGGGGCTGCCGGCGTCGAACTTTCGGGTGGAAGGCGTGGAGAAGATGTCGTTCGCGGATGGGTGCGCGGATGTGGTGATCAGCAATACGGTGCTGCATTTGGCAGCGGACGAAGCGCAGTTTGAGGCGATGCTGCAAGGATCGTGGCGGGTGCTGAAGCCGGGGGGGCTGTTCTTTTGTCGGCTGGGATCGACGATCGGGATGGAGACGCAGGTGGAGTTGGTGCGGGGACGGCGATACCGGTCGCTGGATGGTTCGGAGCGGTATTTGGTCGACGCGGCTTTGTTGGAGGAGCTTACGGAGCGGTTGGGGGGAGAGTTGATGGAGTTGTTGAAAACTACCGTCGTGCATAATTTGCGGTCGATGACGACTTGGGTGGTACGAAAGAATATGGGGTGAATTGCCACCTCCATTCAAGACATTGCACGATAGGGCGTGCGATATGTCGCCTACGACGGTAATCGTCGATTGCCGTTTCACGCCGCGGGGCCAGTAGAGGAGTTCCTAGCCCACTTCCTGATGGCGGCGTCCGGCGGCGTGCCAGAGGACTAGGGCGGAAGCGAAGCCGAGTGCGCTGATGGTGCCGAAGAAGATCATCATGGGTTGGTAGCCGACGGGGTTGAGGGCGCTGGCACCGGCTTGGTCGTTCAGCCAGCCGGCCAGGAGATTGGCCCCGGCGACGCCCGCATTCTGTACGACGAACATGATGCCGAGCGCAGTGCCGAACCGGTTGGGGGCGACGAGTTTGCTGGCCAAGGGCCACATTACCGCTGGCACGAGGGAGAAGCTGACGCCGAGGAGGATCGTGGCGAGGGAGAGGCTGCCCTTCGTGGTGGCCATGATGGTGATCGAAACAGGAAGGAGCAGGGCCCCGAAGGCGAGCATGGGGGCGTAGCGGCCAATGCGATCACAGAGCCATCCGAAGGCGGGGGTGGCGACGATGCTGGCGAGGAAGACGTAGCTGTTCATAGTTCCGGCGGCGGCGAGGGAGAGACCGTGGGCGTGCTGGAAGTATTTGATGGAGAAGGTGCTGCGGAAAGCGAGGATGACGGCGTAGTAGAAGACGCAGAGCAGGAGGAGAAACCAGTAGGGCTTGCCGAAGTGCAGGAGATGGCTGAGGACGAAGGGTTCGGATTCGCGTTTGGCGGTGGGGGAACGGCGGTCGATGGACCAGTAGATGACAGCGGCGGCGAGAGAGATGGCGGCCATGACGGTGGCGATGACCATCGGCGGTTGCCACCCTTGGGCGTAGGCCTGGGCGAAGAATTCCGGGGACATATCGGCGGAGTAGGAGCCGAGGCGGCCGGTGCCCAGAGTGATGCCCATGGCGAGAGCGAGGTGGCGGGCACCGACGTGGTCGGCGATGGCGGTGGTGGAGGAGATGTTCAGGGTTTCGGCTCCGATGCCGAAGAGGAGGCGACCAGCGGCCATGGCGACGAAGGTGGGGCTCCAGGCCGTGAGTGCGGCTCCGAGGAGACAGATGGCGGTGGTCCAAAGGGTAAGGCGGGCCGCGCCGAAGCGGTCGACGAGCAGGCCTCCGACGAGGACGAGGACGACGTTGGGGAGGCTATAGATGGCGTTAAGCATCCCGATTTGCGTATCGGAGAAGCCACGCTGGCGCTGGAGGAGATCGGCGATGGGGCCGATGGAGTCGTAGACGTAGAAGTTGCCGTAAAGGGCGACGGAGATGAGAGCTAGAACGAGCCAGGCGACGACCATCGCCAGAGTGTAGCAGGAGGGGGGACATGGGAAGTTTGGGAGACGCGGTCCCTTCGTCTGGCAAGAGCTTCAACGGAGGGCCCAATAATTCCTTTCTTAGAATGTGGCCGTGCGGATGGCTTTGAGTTTGGGCTCGCGGCTCTTCGGGCTGTCGAGGGAGAACGACCGGGCGTCGCCGACTTGGTCGCGGATGTACTGCTCGGTTTCGGCGACGGCGTGCTTCAGGGCGGCGTTGGGTTTTACGAAGCTAAGCCAGACGATTTCGGAGGCGGCGGGGTCGAACTCCCATAGGCCGATTAGGCGGCCGCGGTCGAGGATGGCGTGACTAGGGAGTTCGGAGAGGCCGCCCAGGGTGCGTTCGCCTTTCTCAACGGGCACGAGGCGTTCGAGGTCCTCGGGTGCTAGGAGAGCAGCCAGGTCGCGGCGAAGGAGGCTGATCGAATCGAGGCTGCTGACCAACTTGTAGCAGGGCTCCTTCGGAAATTTGAACGCGTTCAACTGTTCGAGGTCCGAGGGGTGCATAAGGCGGGGGTTGTCGGCTTCGAGGGGGACGAGTTGGAGCGGCGCGAGGGCGGCTTTGCAGGCCTTCTGGCTCAGGCCGGAGAAAGCTTGGAACTCGGCGAGCGTGGCCGGGCCGATCCACGAGAAATAGCGGCGGGCGAGTTCGATGAGGCATTCTTCAGCCGAAAGGGTGAATTTGTTGAGCGGGTTGGGGGACCAGAGAACGTAGTTGTAGCGCTGTTGGTCGAGGCGTCCGTTGACGGGGACCCGACGGATTTGGCCTTCAGCCTGAAGCAAACCGAGGGCGAGCGGCAGGGTGGTTGTCATCCCTTTCTTCTTGCCCTCTTCGCCGAGACCGCGGGCTGCGGGGCCGACGGAGTCGCGGATCTCAGCGGGATCGAGGGGGCCGTTCTTGAGAGCGGCGAGGACGGCCATGGCGAGCTTTTCGATTTCGGGGTCAGTGACGCCGAGCTTGCGGGCCGTGTTCCTTTCGGGCTCCCGGAAGGGTTGGCCGAGTTTGAGGCCGAGGGCGTAGTCTGCGGCGGGGAGGATGTAGGTGCAGCCACGAGCGGTGGGAAGTTCGTGGATTTCGGTGGAGGCGACGGCGTCGTCAACGGCTTCGCGAGAGAGGCCGGCGCGGGAGAAGAGGGTCAGATATGGACCGATACCGGCGACGGAACGGGCCCATCCGGTGGTGGAGAGAATGGACGCGGGAGATGGCCCGAAAGACGATCCATCAAGACCTTGGCGATG
>JANODS010001420.1:0-1082 GCA_031412835.1 Acidobacteriota bacterium
GCGATTCGGCCGGGAGGGAGCGGGGACGTGAGCGCGAGCCATATGCGGTGGCGGATGCCGACAGGGGGATCGTATGTGCCGTCAATTGTGCAGTACGAGGGGTTGCTGTACATGACGAACGAGGTGGGGGTGGTGACGTGCGCGGAGGCGGAGACGGGAAAGGTGGTTTGGAAGGAGAGGCTGAATGGGATTTTCTTCGCATCGCCGGTGGCGGCGGATGGAAAGATCTACCTGCTGAGCGAGACCGGGGAGATGTTTGTATTGAAGGCCGGGCGGAAGGCGGAGGTGCTGGCGAAGAATGAGTTGGGGGAACGCTTCCTTGCTTCGCCCGCGATTGCGGGCGGAACGATTTACCTGCGGGGAGACGGGACGCTGTTCGGCATCCGTTAGAATTCGAAGCGGCCGAGCAGTTGCAATTGGCGAGGGCGGATGCCGAAGCCGGCATAGGAGCTCGCAAGGCTGGAGATGCCTTCTGCGTTGGGGGTGACGAGGCCCTGGACGTTAAGGACGTTGAAGACGTCGACGTTGAAGCGGAAGCGCACCCGTTCGGTGACGGTGAAATATTTTCCGAGCGAGGAATCCATGGTCCAGTTGAAGGGGCCGAGGCGCTGCTGATTGCGCCAGGGGTGGAGGCCGGTGTCGTAATTGGCTCGAACGACCGCTCCGGTTTGGAGGGGCAGGTAGACGAAATCGGTATCGTAGTCGGCGTTGTTGGGATCGGTGGGCTGTCCGCCTTTGGGCCAGGGGTTGATGGGCTTTTGAGCGGGCTTGTAGTTCTCGGGCAGCCCAAAGACCCCGTTGCGGAGGCCGGCGGCGTTGCGACTGTTGATGAATCGTTCTGAGATGTAGCCGTTAAACCAGAGGAAGCCTTCAATGCATCGTTCGTCTTTGACGTTCGAGGAGAGGGCGGGGGTGGCGCGGCAGTCGAGGATCTTGTGCTTATTGCCGTAGACTTCGAACTTGCCCATTTCGCCCCAGTCGCCGGTGGGCATGGCGTACCAGGAGCTGACTACGGTGCCGGTGCCGCGCATGTGCCAGCCGCCGATCAGGGCTTGCATCCAGCCCCGGGAGCTGCTGAGGAG
>JANODS010001421.1:0-3345 GCA_031412835.1 Acidobacteriota bacterium
CGCGGCGACCGGTCCCGCGATGGCGGCGGCGGACGTTGCGGGATTTGTTGGCTGGGCGCTCCGGGTCCCAAGCGCTGCTGTTTGTCGATACCTTCATCAATCACTACGATCCCGAGATTGGAGTAGCGGCAGTTGAGCTGATCGAGAAGGGCGGGGTCTCGGTCGGCTTGGCGCCGAACGTCTGTTGCGGACGGCCCTTGATCTCCCAAGGGCTTTTGCCAGAGGCGCGCGAGTTAGCGCGTTCAAATACGAAGCGGTTGTTTGATTCGGCGGCGAAGGGCGTGCCGCTGGTGGTTTGCGAGCCTAGTTGTTTGTCATCCCTCCGGGAGGACGCGCCGGACTTATTACGCGGCGAAGAGCAGGAAAGGGCGCGGGTGGTCGGGCGAGCGGCGGTTCTCCTGGAGGAGTATTTACTGGGACTCTCATTGTCGTATGTAGCCGGCCCGGAGGAGATTGTTTGGCATGGGCATTGTCACCAGAAGGCGATGGGGTTGGGGGCTCCGGCGTTGGCGCTGTTATCGAAAGTGCCGGGCGCGAAGGTGACGGCATTGGACTCTGGATGCTGCGGAATGGCGGGTTCATTTGGGTATGTGAACTACGAGGTTTCGAAGTTGATCGGGGAACGAAGATTGCTGCCGGCGGCGCGCTCATTGAAGCCCGGGGCGGTACTGGTGGCGGCCGGAACCTCCTGCCGGCATCAAGTCCATGATCTGGCCGGGGTCAAGGCTGTTCATCCGGCGGTGTTGTTACGCGGCCTGGTTAACGGATGAATCCAGTTGCTCCAACGTTAGTGGCGGCGAACTCCTGGTTGCACGAACCGGGGAACCCATGAGCCCCGGTGCGCTGACGTTGGCCGCGCTAGGCCTCGCCGTGTTGTTGAGCTGTCTGACCCGGCTTAACGTCGGCCTGTTAGCTATGGCATTGGCTTGGGTAATCGGCGTCTATGTTGTCGGGCTGCCGGTGAAGGCGGTCGCCGCGGGGTTCCCGGTCGACCTGTTTTTAACGCTGACGGGCGTGACGTTGCTCTTCAGCCAGGCCAGCGTGAACGGGACCTTGCCGCGAGTCGCGCAAAATGCCGTCCGGCTGTGCCGGGGAAGGGCCGGCTTCGTACCGATTTTGTTCTTCGCGTTGGCGGCGGTACTGGGATCTTGTGGGCCGGGGAACATTGCGACAACCGGACTTCTGGCACCGGTAGCAATGGGGACGGCACTGCGAATGCGCATTTCACCGTTCCTCATGGCCATCATGGTTGGCAATGGTGCCAACGCGAGTTCGCTCTCCCCCCTGGCACCGACCGGCCTAATTGTGAGCGGGTTAATGGTGAAGATTGGGCTGCCGGGACTGGAATTGCAGACCTGGTGGTTGAACCTGGCGGCGCATGCGTTAGTGGCCTTCGCGGGGTACTTTCTGTTTGGGGGACTGCGGTTGTTGCGGGAGCCTGCATCGGGTGGTGCGGATGTGGAACGAGCGCCTCTAGAACGCGCACACTGGCTCACGCTGGCGGTCATTGCGGCGCTGGTATTGGGCGTTGTCTTTGGACGTATGCAAATTGGCATGGCAGCCTTTGCAGGAGCGGTTCTGTTGAGTCTATTGCGGGCGGCGGATGAGGACGAAGCCCTTCGCCGGGTGCCGTGGGGCACGATCATGATGGTCTGCGGCGTGACCGTGTTGATCAGTTTGTTAGAGAAAACAAGCGGTTTGGAGTTGTTCACCGACCTGCTGGCGCGGGTAGCGACACCGACCACGGTGATTCCCTTGGTGGCGTTGATGGTTGGCTTGATCTCGGCGTATTCCAGCACCTCCGGCGTGGTGCTCCCGGCGTTCCTGCCGTTGGTGCCGGGGCTGGTTGCGAAGCTGGGATTGGCTTCCGGATTGGGGCTGGCGGAGACCATGAATATCGCGGGGCACTTGGTGGATGTCTCTCCGTTGTCGACAATCGGGGCGCTGTGCATCGCGTCAATTCCGGTCGGCGATGCCAGCCGCTTACTGTTCAACCAGTTGTTGGCTTGGGGCTTCTCGATGATGGCGGTCGGGGCGCTGTTGTGTTGGGTGGTCTTGTCCTAAACTTCCCTAAGCCAAAATCTCCCGAATCACCCGCCCCCCAATATCCGTCAGCTTCTTATACCGCCCCGCGTGCAAGTAAGTCAGCCGCTCCTGCTCCAAACCCATCAAATGCAGGAGCGTCGCATGCACATCCCGCACCGGCACCGGAGCCCCCTCCGCCCGTACCGAAAAGTCATCCGTAGCCCCAAACGTCGACCCCGCCTTCACATTCCCCCCCGCCATCCAAACCGCCAGCCCATACTGGTTATGGTCCCGCCCCGGCTTATCCGTCACCAGATTATTGTCAAACGGAGTCCGCCCCATCTCACTCGCCCACACCACCAGCGTATCGTCCAACAACCCCCGCGCCTTCAAATCCTGAATCAACCCGCCCACCGGCTGGTCAACTTCCTTACAATGCTTCGGAATCCGCCCCTTCACATCCCCATGATCGTCCCACCGGTCTCCCCCCGCCCCGTGCAACGTCATCACAAACCGAACCCCCCGCTCCACCATCCGCCGCGCCAGTAAACACTGCCGACCAAACGGCTCCGAAATCGGATCGTCCATCCCATACAACTTCTTCGTCGCCGCCGTCTCCCCACTCAAATCCACCAGCTCCGGAGCCTTCGCCTGCATCCGAAACGCCAGCTCATACGCCGCAATCCGCGCCTCCAACTCCCCCGTATTCGTCCGCCCCGCCCGATGCTGCTCGTTCTGCCACTGCAGCAAATCCAACTCCGCCCGCTGCTGCTTCTCGCTCATCCCCTCCGGCCTCTTCAAATCCACAATCGGCGTATCCCCATTCCGAAACAGCGTCCCCTGATACGCCGCCGGTAAAAACCCGTTCCCCCAAACTCCAGTCCCGCCAATCGTCGCGCCCCGCCGATCCCCCAACACCACAAACCCCGGCAGATCCTGGTTCGCCGACCCCAACCCATACGTCATCCACGCTCCCACCGACGCCGACCCCGGAAACTGGTTCCCCGTCAGCGTGTGGTACACCGCCGGCCCATGATTGTTGTTGTCCACCTTCACCCCATGGACAAACGCCAACTCATCCGCCACCCCGCCCAACGCCGGCATCAACTCCGTGATCCAACGCCCGCTCTGCCCCCACTGCCGCAGCGGTGCCACCGGCGGGATAATTCGATTCGGCGCCGCCGAAAATGTCGCGATCTCCCCCTCCGTGTTCCCCGCCTGCGGCATCCGCTGCCCCGCCCGCTTCACGAGCTCCGGCTTGTTCTCAAACAGGTCCATCTGGCTCACGCCGCCTTCCATAAACAGGAAGATGCAGCTCTT
>JANODS010001422.1:0-2613 GCA_031412835.1 Acidobacteriota bacterium
ACGAGCCGCCGGAGCCGCCGCGGCCGAAGGTGAACAGGGGCGGGCCGTAGGACTCGATGAAGCGTTCCTTAACCATCATCATGGTTTCGGCGGCGGTGAGATCCTGGCAGTTGGTGCCGAAGACGTTTAGGGTAGCGGCGGCTTCGGCGTAGCCACGGCCGACGATATCGTCGCTGACGGGGAGGTTGAGGCTGGCGCCCTGATGAAACCAGCCGGTGGTGCAGCCCCCGCCGAAGGAGTAGAGGAGGCGCTGGTTCCAGGCTTTGGGCGGGGCGACGGGAGAGGGATCGGGTTCGGCGGTGGGGTCGTGGAGGAGGGCGGTTTGATAGATGGCCCGGTTGCGGGTGCCGGTTTCGACGCGGACGATATAGGGGACGGTGCGACCGAGGGTGGTGGTGGTGGTGGCTGCGTCATCGGGTAGGACGCTCAGCGATGGGAGAGGTTTGAAGGGGCCGTGGGGCTTGGGGCGGTAGATATAGGTGACGACGGTGCGGGCGGTGCAATCGTCGTCGAGAGGGGGGCCGAGGAGGTCGCCATCGGGGAGGGGGAAGCTGGCGGATTCGCAGATGAAGGGCTGTTCGTGGGGGCCGGAGAAGACGGGGCCGGCGGCGGGATGGTTGACGAGGGAGAGCTTATGGGCGGCGGTGGAGAGGGTGTTTTGACCGAGGCGGAGACCGGTGACGAGACCGAGGAGACTGCGGCCGGAAGGGCGGAATTGGGCGGAGATGTCGTTGCCATTGAGGCGGATGACGGGCCGGGGATCAGCGGGGAAGACGCGGACGAGGGCATCGCCGCCGGTGACGCGATCAGGGGCGGAGGAGACGGTTAGAATTTGGAGGGCGAGTACGAAGGGGAGCATATGCGATATAGATAAGGGCTATGGAACGAGAGTATACGAGAAGAGGGCTGCTGGGCATCCTAGCGGCGGGGACGGCGGTGGCGCAGACGCCGAGGGATTGGTCGGGGCAGAATCCGGTACAGTATCCAGACCCGGACGTGAGGGCGCTGGACGACCGGTTTCGGAAGTACATGATTGGGAACGGGAGCATGAAGCGCCTGCATACGGGGACTTCGTGGGCCGAGGGGCCGGCTTGGAGCGGGGTGGGGAAGTACTTGGTTTGGAGCGATATCCCGGGGAACGTGCAGCATCGGTGGATCGAGGATGACCGAAGGGTGACGGTGTTTCGGAACCCGGCGGGGTATAGCAACGGGAACACGTTTGACTATGAGGGGCGGCAGCTATCGGCGGAGCATGGGGGGCGGCGGGTGGTGCGGTATGAGCAGAACGGGACGGTGAGCGTGATCGCGGACAAGTTCGAGGGGAAGCGGCTGAACTCGCCGAATGACTTGGTGGTGCACCCGGATGGGAGCATCTGGTTTACGGACCCGCCGTATGGGATCAATGGGGACTATGAGGGTTATAAGGCTCCGAAGGAGGTGAAGGAGGCGGTGTATCGGGTGGACGGGAAGACGGGGCAGATAGCGAAGGTGACGGACGCGGTGAGTGGGCCGAACGGGATCTGCTTCTCGCCGGACTATAAGCGGCTTTATGTGGCGGATCCCGGGGCCGGGGGGCGGGATCTGAAGGTTTGGGACGTGAACGGGGGGACGCTCGTGAACGGGAAGCAGTTGGCGGCGTTGACGATACCAGGGGCAAACACGCCGACGGCGGCGGACGGGATACGGTGTGATGTGGACGGGAACATATGGGCGGGGGCGAAGCCGGGGGTGCAGGTGTTGACGCCGCAGGGGGAGCGGATAGGGGCGATCTACCTGCCGGAGAACTGTGCCAACGTGTGCTTTGGGGGACCGCGGCGGAACCGGCTATTTATGACGGCTAGCCAGTCGTTGTATGCGGTGTATGTGAATACGACGGGGGCGCATATCTGTTAGCGGCGGACGTAGCCGTGGAGGGCGGTGCGTTGGCCGCCGGCGCGATGGGCTTCATCGGAGAGGGGGTGGACGCCGGTGGAATCGATCCAGCGGTTATAGAAGTTGAAGAGGGCGCAGACGGTGATGGCGTAGTAGATCTGTTCGTCGGTCCAGCCGGCGGCGTGGAGGGGAGCGATGTCGGCGGCGGTGATGGACGGCGAGGCGGAGTTGACCTGGTCGAGGAAGCGGAAGAGGGCTTTTTCGGCTTCGGTGAGGGCGGAGGATTCGAAGTCGGCGAGGACGGCTTGGACGGCTGCCTCACTGCCGAGGAGGACCGCCGCGACCGCGGCGTGGGACTTGATTCAGAAGGGGCAATGGTTGCGGGAGGAGGTGAAGGCGGCGATGAGTTCGCGGAGGCCGGGGGAGAGGGGCGCGTCGCCGTGGAGGATCTCGTGGGTGAACTTGGCGAGGTGTTCGGTGGCCTGCGGCTTGAAGGCGAAGAGGTGCCAGATTTGGGGGTATTCGGCACCGCCTTTGGCCATGGCGGCGATGGCTTGGGCATAAGGTCCGGGTGCGGGATTGGCTTCGACGTCGGGTAAGAAGAGCGGGTCCATGTCTTATTTTGGGCACACTTTGGGTGTGCGCTTGGAGCCGGGCGTCTAGGCGAGAAAGACTCGGTTTCCGCGCGATTGATCGAGTTGGTCGGCGGCGACCGCGGGCGGACAGCCCGTGGACGCGGCA
>JANODS010001423.1:0-1343 GCA_031412835.1 Acidobacteriota bacterium
GACGGCGCCGCCCGCATCCTTGATCCCATCATTAGCGGAATCAATAGCGGAACCCACATATGGGGCCAGTTTTTGAAAGACTATCGGGCCACTGACTGGTAGAATGAAAGGGTGCCTATGCCCCCAGAGACTCTGTTGTCCTCAGTCCAATTCCTCGCTCTTTAATGGCTGATTCGTGCGCAGCAAGGGCGACCGTCCAGGAACTTCTCGACGCTCTGGAAACAGAAGTGGAGGCTTTGCGTTCCCTCGCGGCTTTGGCGGTCCAGTTCGCCGATGTCTCCCCTGCCGAAATCGAGGATTGGCTGACCAACAGAGCTCCAACTCCAGCATGGGTGCTGATCGCCTTACATCGTACCGTTCAGTTGACGCCTTCGGCCCGCCGGAAACTCTCGCGTCAACCGCTCGGCCACGCCATCATACCCGTTCCAAAACTTCATCCATTCTCCCGTATCGAGGACCTTTAATCGCAATGAGCGCTGCTACCATCTCAGAGAAATCGAAGACCGCGGCGGCTACCGCCAAACCCCGTCTCATCTTGACCCACGGCGAAAAGGGCGGCGTCGGTAAGACCACCGTCGCCCGTCTCGTCGCCGATTTTCTCGCCTCCCGGGACGCCTCCTTCCGCGCCTTTGACGCCGAAGGACCCACCGGCCAACTCCTCCGCTTCCATCCCGGCCAGACCTCGGCCGTCGAGGTAGACAAGGCCTCCGCCATCGCGCCCGTCCTCGATTTCCTCATGGACGGTGCCCCCAAACGCCTCGCCCTCGTCGACCTCGGAGCCCGCTCCGGCGAAGACTTGAAAGAGTGGCTCTACAAGGGCGGAGCCCTCGAAGAAGCCGAAAGCGGCAACCTTGGCATCACCGTCGTCTATGTCGTCGGCGGTGCCGTCGATAGCGTCGGCCATCTCAAAGAATGCTACAGCGCCCTCGGCAATGAGGTCGATTACATTATCGTCAAGAACCTCGGCGTCGCCGCCAAGTTCGACGTCTACGACGGCTCGAATATCCGCAAGGATATCCTCGCCGCCGGAGCCAAGGAAATCACCATCCCCGCCCTCGACGGAACCGTCTATCAGTCCGTCGATAAGGCCAGCGTCGCCTTCTCCGCCTTCTGCGAAGGCCAAGGCACCGAAGCCGGCTTCACCGAACGTCGCTACTGCCGCACCTGGCTCCGCGAGTGCTTCGCCGAACTCGACCAGGTCGCTCTAACCCTCCTTTAACTGAGTTAGGGCAGGGTCACCCTGCCCTATTCATCCACCCGTAGTTGGGGAATAAAGACCTTCTTAGCCTTCTCCTCGAGTAACTCGTCCACCCGCAGCAGCGTCGCCACCTCCACCCCATTCC
>JANODS010001424.1:0-1061 GCA_031412835.1 Acidobacteriota bacterium
CTGATATCTGCATTCCGCTGTCCAAGCAACTCAAACGCGGGAACTCGCTCAACCTCACCGGCTTCGCCCGCAAAGTTCGTCAAGCCTTCGTCAACGAAGGCAGCCTATGGAGCTTCGGCGAAATGCCCGTCCTGCGCGGCGGATTTCTGCAGTCGCGCGTCGCCCCAGATTTTGCCGTGGCCGACCGCCAGGGCAAGACCGTGCGCCTGACCGATTTTCGCGGACGCAAGATCCTCCTCCTCACCTGGGCCTCCTGGTGAGGATGCCGCCTCGATCTGCCAGGCTGGCAGACCATCTATCAGGAACTCAAACCCGAAGGCTTTGAACTCGTCGCCGCCGCGCAGGACACAGGCGGGGAAGCCGCCGCGGGCAAGTGGTACGACGCCGCCAAGGCCACTTACACGACGCTCGTCGACACCGCCCACACCATCAGCTCCGCCTATCAACTGACGAACGTCCCCGCCGGAATTTGGATCAACGAGCAAGGCCGCATCGTTCGCCCCGCCGAAACCGCGGCCCCGAAGAACCAGGAACTCAAGATCGGGGGCAAAGTCATCCGTACCCAAGGCGACGCCTACGTTGCCGCCCTCCGCGACTGGGTCGCCAAGGGCCCGAAGAGCGAATTCGCCCTCTCCGACGAAGACTACCAGCGCCGCGTGAAAGAACGAAGCCCCGCTGAATCCGAGGCCGAAGCGTCCTTCAAGCTCGCCGTCGCGCTCCGCCAGAAAAGCCAGCCGGAACTCGCGCAGAAGTGGTTTCAACGCGCCCAGCAGCTCAATCCCGAAAGCTGGAACTACCATCGGCAGGATTGGAGCTTCTCCTCGGACGCCGGCAAACGGTGGATGGAGAAGTTCCAGAAGTCGACGACCGATTACTATCCCCCGCTCGAGATGAAGCCGCCCCCAAAGGACTAACTCGTCAAGGATTCGATAGGATCGCGACGCGAGGTTCTCTTCGGCATAAGCTCGCTCGCCGTCCGAGCCTTCGCCCAGCACAACCGCCCCCCCCGCCCCGCCAAGGAAACGAACACGATAACTGTGGGACGAATGATTGCGATGATT
>JANODS010001425.1:0-1336 GCA_031412835.1 Acidobacteriota bacterium
ACAAAGTTGTTCGCGTTGCCACCCTCATTCTTCAACAACAGCGCCGGCCCATGATTGCTCGTCACAATCACGTCCAAGTCCCCGTCCCGATCATAGTCGGCATACGCCGTCCCCCGCGCCACATACGCACTCGTCAACCCCGCCCCCTTCGTCACATCCGAAAACTTCCCCTTCCCGTCATTGTGAAAAAGCAGCGGCAACTGCTTGAACTGTATCTTCGGCTGCACCCGGCCAATCTCCTCGTCGATATGCCCGTTCGCCGCAAACAAGTCGGGCCGCCCGTCCAAGTCGTAATCGAAGAAAAACAGCCCAAACGTCAGGCTCAACAAGCTCGACCGCCCGACTGTGGACCGCGGCGCTTCGTCCACAAACAGCCCGTTCCCTTCATTGTGATACAGCCCCAGCATCTGATTCGAAAAGTTGCCGACGGCCAAGTGCGCGCGACCGGACTCATCGTAGTCGGCCGCCGCCACGCCCATCGCGCCACGGGCCACACCGTCTTCGCTAAAGGCCACTCCAGCCGAGACCGCGATGTCCGTAAACGTCCCGTTCTTGTTGTTCCGATACAGCCGATTCGGCTGCGTGTCGTTAGCCAGAAACACGTCCGGCCAGCCGTCGTTATTCACGTCGAACACCCCAACTCCTAAGGCCTTGCTATTGGCCTCCGCGATCCCCGCCTTCTTTGAAACTTCTTCAAACGTCCCGTTCCCCCGATTGCGATACAGTTTCGGCGGCACGCCCTTATAGGATTCCGGCGTGCAGTACGACTTCGTATTCCCATCCATCGAGCAAAACAGATCGCCCTTCGCCGTCCACTGCACATAGTTCGCGACGAGCAAGTCAGCGTGCCCATCTTTGTCAAAATCCAGAAAGGCCGCCGAGGTCCCGAAGTCCGCGTTCGCAATTCCCGCCGCCTTCGTCACGTCTTTGAACCGCCAACCGCCGTCGTTGTGGAACAGCCGATCGCCTTCCAGCGCGGTGATGTAAACGTCCTCGCGCCCGTCGTTATCGTAGTCCGCCACGGCCACGCCCATCCCGAACATCTCGACGTCCAGGCCGCTCCCCTTCGTCACGTCGGTGAACGTACCGTTCTTGTTGTTCCGATAGAGCGCGCTCAAACTGCGCCGCCCCTTCGGCGTCCAGTCTTTCGAATTAACAAGCAGCAAATCCGGCCAGCCGTCGCCATCGGCGTCGAACCAAGCCGCGCCAGACCCCATCGTTTCAGGGAGCCAGCGTTTGCCCGCCCGGCCGCTGTTGTGTACGAAGTTGAGCCCGGCTGCCTTGCTCACGTCCTGAAACTGGACTGGAGTTGACTGCGCGATCAGCATCATGGCGA
>JANODS010001426.1:0-3482 GCA_031412835.1 Acidobacteriota bacterium
CCGGATCAAGCGCGCCGACCTCGTCGCTTTTCACCAGCGCTACTATTTCCCGGCCAACATCCAACTCGCCATTCAGGGTGACTTTGAGAAGGCCTCGATGCGCGCTCGGCTGGAGCAGCTTTTCGCAAATTGGACCGTCAAACAGCCTCCGCCGCCCGCCTTCCCCAAGGCCACCCACGCCGCCACTCCCGGCGTCTACGTCGGCGACAAAAAGGAAGTGAACCAGACCTCATTCAGCGTCGGGCATTTTGGCGGCATGTTGAGTGACAAGGACTATCCGGCCCTGGAGGTTCTCAGCGACATTCTGGGCGGCAGCTTCGATTCGCGCCTGTTCCGCAAGGTGCGCACCGAAATGGGCCTTGCCTACAGCGTCGGGGCAAACTGGGGCGCGGGGTATTTGAACCCCGGCCTGTTCAGTGTCTCCGGCTCGACGAAGTCGGAATCAACGGTGCTGACTCTGCAGACGATTCAGCAGGAGATCAATCGGATTCGAACGGAACCGGTCGCCGATCAGGAACTGAACGACGCGAAAGAAAAGGTGCTCAACTCCTTCGTCTTCAACTTCGACCGGCCAGCGAAGACGCTCTCGCGCCTGTTCCGATATGAGTATTACGGCTACCCGAAAGAGTTCCTGTTCACGTATCAAAAGGCCGTCGCGGCGGTCACTAAGCAAGACATTCTACGCGTCGCCAAGCAGTACATTCAGCCGGAGAAATTCGTCTACGTCGCCATCACCAACACGGACCAGCTGAAGACGCCGCTCTCGGATCTGAAGCTGCCCATCACCAAGTTGGAGCTGAAGGTGAAAGAACCGGCCAAAGCCGCCTCCGTCGCCGACCCGGCCTCCCTCGCCAAGGGCAAAGCGCTGCTCCTGCGGATGCAAACCGCCATGGGCGGAGCCGACAAACTCGCCGCCATCAAGGACGTGACCATGGTGAATAAAGCGGAACTCGGTCCGATGAAGGTGAACCAAAAAGTGCAACTGATTCTGCCGGACAAAGTTCGTCAGGAGCAGGAGTTGCCCTTCGGCAAAGTGATCGCCGGGTTTGATGGGCAGAGCGGATTCCTGATCGCCCCGGGCGCGCCCGGCCCCCAGCCGATGCCACCTCCGGTGCTCAAACAGGTCCGCGACGAACTGTTCGCGATGTTGCTCGTTCTCATTCAAAGCGATAAGATCGAAGGCCGCTCGATCAACGCCGTCGGCGACAATCTCGTCGAGATCGCAGACGCAAACGGGAATTCTGGCCAGATCGCAATGGACGCTGCCACCGGTCTGCCCACCAAGTTGACGGTGGAGATGATGGGCCCGCAAGGCAAAATGGCCGTCGAACGCCAGTTCGGCGACTGGAAGGATGTCAGCGGGGTAAAGTTCCCTCACAAAACGGTGATCCTACAAGGTGGGAAGACCGCCGGGACGACAATCGTAGAAACCATCCAGACCAATACGGGCGTCAAACTAGAAGAGATCATGAAAAAGTGACCCGAAGAACCGCTCTCTTCTCGCTCGCAGCCCCGGCGCTGCTCCTGGCTGACCGCCAAACCGTGGGCAAGGCCCACTTGGAAGCGACGCTGGCCGCCCTTGGTGGGTCCGAGTTTCTGGCGATGGAAGACCGGACCGAACAGGGCCGCGTCTACTCGTTCTATCGCGAAAGATTGTCTGGCTTGACGCGAGCCCGGATCTACACTCGCTACGCCGCCTCCGCCCAGCCGGGCGTCTTGGCAGTCCGCGAACGGCAGTCCTACGGTAAGGACAAGGAAGAGTACGCCGTGCTGTTTGAAGAAACCCAGGCCTTCCAGGTTTCTGAACGCGGGGCCCGCCCTCTGGCGGCGGACGTCTGGGAGCGTTATCAGGACACGACGCTGCGCAACGTTTTCTATCTCCTGCGTCATCGGCGAAAGGAGCCGGGCCTGATCATTGAGCACAAAGAAACCGGCGTGCTCGAAAATCAACCGGTGGAGATTGTCGATGTTACTGACGCCGCCAACCGGGTCGTCACCCTATACTTACACCGGACAACGAAGCTGCCGGTGCGGCAGGTCTTCTATCGGCGCGATAACATGAAGGTCCGCCACGAAGAGATTACTATCTTTGCCAAATACCGCGATGTGGGCAAAGGCGTGAAGTGGCCTTGGAACATCGTCCGCAATCGAGACGGCGAAAAGATCTTCGAAATCTTTTCTGACCAAGTGTCCATCAACCAGAAGTTGGATCCAAAGTTGTTCGAATTGCCTGCCGACATGGTTCGGCTCAAAGCGATCTAGAATAGTTTCGCCTGGGCTTCTGGCTTAGGCGAACCTAGCTTCTTCGACGCTTTCAGGCCGCTGCCGACCACAGCGAGCACTTGGAAATCGACCAGCGCCGCCCGAGGAACGAAGATCCATTGGGGGTTGATGGCCTGATCGGGCGGGGTGATCATGAATCCAAACGGGTCCGATTGCAGCAGTTGATTGCCGAGCAACCCATCCATTTGAACGCCGTCGCGGAAGCGCATCCGAACCCATAGCCCCGACTTTTTGGGTCGGCTAACGAAGTAGGCCCCATCAAGTCGTGGGGGGGGATCGTCAAATCCCTGGACGAAACAAATCGCCCTCACCTCCGCGTAGCCGATGGTACTCAGGTTCCCATTCTGCGAGAGAAACTCGATTCCCAATGGCGTTTGGAACGTCGAAGTCTGGACGAAACCGTGCAGCGGCTCCCGTTCGAAGCGCAAAACGCGTACTTTTTTACTTGCGGAACTCGCCAAAACGTGCCCAACCCCCTACGCTTTCTTGATTTTGGCAATAGAAGTTCAACATTTTTGCTAAGTATTGTATCATTAGGGCAATGTATCGCGAGGACTCTCTCGCCGCGGCGATCCGCCACTTTATCGACTTCTGTCGAATTGAGAAAGGTCTTGCCGCTAATTCGTTAGATTCTTACGGTCGAGATCTTGATCGATTCTCTTGTTTTTGCGGAGGCGCTGATGCGTCCGTCCCGCACGGACCAGAGGAGATTGGGAAGTACCTCGACTCGCTCTATCAGAGCGATTGCTCCGCCCGAACAGTGGCCCGTCACCTCACTACACTTCGCAACTTCTACCGCCACCTCCAGCGGGAGAAGCGCATTGACGCAAACCCGACCGAGTTGCTCTCGGCCCCCAGGGCGATCAAAGCGATCCCCAAATTTCTCAGCGGACCGGAGGTCGAAAAGCTCCTGCTCGCCCCGTCGCCGGAAACACCGCTCGGTCTGCGCGACCTCGCCATGCTGCAACTGCTCTACGCCTGCGGGCTTCGCGTCTCCGAGTTGATCAACGTCGAAATCATTAACCTCAATCCGACCCTCGGCTACCTCCGCGTCACCGGCAAGGGGAACAAGCAGCGATTGATTCCGGTGGGCCGGGCCGCCATCGCCGCCGTCGAAGCGTATCTAACTGCCGGCCGCCCTCTTCTCTTGAAGGGTAAAGCCAGTCGCTACTTATTTATTACCGTCCGTGGCGCCCGCA
>JANODS010001427.1:0-1365 GCA_031412835.1 Acidobacteriota bacterium
TCCAAAGAGATAACGGGGCGGCTGGGCCATCGGCGAAACAGACGGCGAGAGCGGCGTTGGCGAGGGCGGCGAATAGAGATGCCAGGAGGAGCGCGACGCCGAAGGTTTGGTTGGTGCGATACCAGTTTGTGGATTGGGTGGGGAAGCCGAACCACCGGTTCGGGGGGACGAGTTGGAGGGCCAGGGGGAGGGCAAGGGCGAAAAAGAGTAGAGGGATTTCTGCGCCAATGGACCAGAGGGGCATAAGTTTAGGGTATTCTAATTTTTGCGCACTCTATTCTATATTGTTCCACTTTGCGTATTTGCGCAGAGCCCGGCGGTGCCGGATGTGACTCGAACGAGCATTACGGTGTCTGAAAAGATAGCGGCTGAGGCTCCGGCGGCGATCACCGTGGTGGACAAACAGCAGTTGGTGGCGAACCCGGGGGTAAACCTGGACGACCGGTTGCGGTCGGTGCCAGGGTTCTCGTTGTTCCGACGGTCGTCGTCGGTGGTGGCGAATCCGACGACGCAAGGGTTGTCGCTGAGGGGGTTGGGATCATCGGGGGCGTCGCGGACGCTCGTGCTGTGGGACGGGATTCCGTTGAACGATCCGTTTGGAGGATGGGTCTATTGGACGCGGGTGGATCCGGAGGAGTTGGAGCGGGTGGAGGTGGTGCGGGGGGCGTCGACGAGCCGTTGTGGCGACCGGGCGATGGGGGGTTCGTTGGCGCTGTTTTCAAAGGCGGCGACGCCTTGGCGATTGCACGGGGCGTATGAGGGGGGGAGCCGGAATACGCATCAGGTGACCGGAGGATTCGCGCATTTGTGGGCAAAGATGGCGCTTTCGACGAACTTGCGGGCATTTCAGACGGATGGATTTTACATTGTTCCGAAAAATCGGCGGGGGACGGTGGATACGCGGGCGGGGGTGGATTTTGTGGCGGGGGATGTGCGGTTGGATTATTTTGAGGGGCAGCGGCGGTTGGCGGTGAAGCTGGATGTGTTGGCGGAGAAGAGAGAGAACGGGACGGTTTTGCAGACGAACTCGACTTCGTTGGGGAACCTGAGCGCGAACTATTCGCAGGAGAATTTTGCCGTGATGGGCTGGCATACGCGGGAGCAGTTCCACGCGAACTTTTCGACGATTGCGGCGAATCGGTTGACGGAGCGGCTGAGTTCGGTGCAGTCGGTGCCGAGCGAGGCGACGGGGGTGGCGGGGTTCTATCGGTTGACGAGAGGCGAAAGTCATTTGCTGGCGGGGGGGGATTTGACTCGAGTGGAGGGGTATTCGCTGGAGGCGGTGATTCCGACGGGAAATCGGAATGGAGGGGGAGTGCAGTGGCAGCGGGGGGGATTCGCGCAGTTGGATACGAGTTGGAAGGG
>JANODS010001428.1:0-1493 GCA_031412835.1 Acidobacteriota bacterium
CTGGTACAAAGGTGGCCTCTGGCACGACAATATGCCCGTCAATATCCCCGGCTTCTGGTTCATGTCCTGGTACGACGTCTCCGTCGGCCCCAACCTCGCCGCCTATAACTATGTCCGCCGCACCGCCCGCCCCGAGATCGCCAATCAACAATACGCCGTCATCGCCCCCGTCGCCCACTGCGCCTTCAAACGCGCCACTAAGGACACGATCGTAGGCGAACGCTCCATGGGCGACGCCCGCCTCGACTACGACGAACTCACCTACGGCTGGTTCGATCACTTCCTCAAAGGCGAAAACAACGGCCTGCTCCAAAAAATGCCCAAGGTCCGTTACTTCACCATGGGCTCCAATAAATGGCAGTCCGCCGACACCTGGCCCCCCGCCGGTGCCCAACCCCTCACCCTCTTCCTCAACAGCGAAGGCCGCGCCAACAGCCTCTACGGCGACGGCGCGCTCTCCCCCAACCCTCCCGCCACCGACGCCCCGGACCGCTTCGTCTACGACCCCATGAACCCGGTCCCCTCCGTCGGCGGCAACGTTTGCTGCACCGGCGACGCCATCAAGGCTGGGTCTTTCGACCAGCGCCGCAACGAATCCCGCGCCGACGTGCTGGTCTATTCTACCGAACCTTTAAAGGAAGGGGTCGAAGTGAGCGGCCCCATCGACGTCACCCTCTTTGTCTCCTCCAGCGCCAAGGACACCGACTTTACCGTCAAGCTCATCGACGTCACCCCCGACGGCGAAGCCTTCAATCTCGATGAAACCATCCAACGGGTCCGTTACCGCAACGGCTACGACAAACCCATCTCGTTCATGGAGCCCAATAAGATCTACAAACTCGCCCTCCAACCCCTGACTACGAGCAACTACTTCGCCCCCGGCCACCGCATCCGGATCGAGATCTCCAGCAGCAACTTCCCCCGCTTTGACCGCAATCTCAACACCGGCGGAAACAACTATGACGAAACCAAAGGTGTCGTCGCCAAAAACGCCGTCCATCACTCCAAGGAATACCCGTCCTCCATCACCCTCACCATCGTGAAGAAGTAGCTCAGGTTTGGAATTGACCCGGCGCGTAGGTCTCGATCGCAACAACAGGCTTCGCCGATGTGTTGGAGCCGGATCTCTCTGGATTGCCGGTCTTTCACCAGCGCCAGATCAATCGGGGCACGAACGATGTCACCGAGCGTCGGTTTCCGTCTCACCATCGAACATCCACTTCCCGGTCAGCAGTTTGAAGAGTACAACTCGACGGGCCAAAGGTCAGCCCGCCGCTCGGTCTGTTTGCCGGCAGCCTGCCGGTTCAACGAAGCCACGGCGCGGGCTTCGGGTTCAAACCGGGCGCGCACATCCTCCCCTTGGGCGATGTGACCCGGCAGCACCTTCACGGCGACGGTCGGGTTCAACCGCGTGTCTCGGGCCTTATATTCTTCGCCCATGGTGCGTCCTGAAAGTCGCATAGTTCTCACAGGTGGAAGTCCTGTCCGGGTAA
>JANODS010001429.1:0-3405 GCA_031412835.1 Acidobacteriota bacterium
GCGGGCTCCAGCCGCCGTTGGCGTCGATACCCATGGGGAAGTCCGGCCCGATGGCCGCGCGGACGGCTTTAGCGCGGGCGATGTCCGATTGGGGTTCGATGCCGACCTTCACTTTCAGCGCGCGGATTCCCAGGCCAATCGCCCATTCGGCGCGACGGGCCGCTTCGTCGGGCGCGAGGGCGGAGACGGACATTTTGATGGGCACCCAGTCGCGCACCGCACCGCCGAGCAGGCGGAACACCGGTAAGTTGGCCGCCTTGCCGAGGATATCCCAAAGCGCCATTTCGACGCCGGCCTTAGTAAAGGGATGCCCAAAGACCGAACGGCGCATCTTCGCTGTTAGTCGTTCGATGTCCCGCGGATCTTCGCCGACGATCGCGGGAGCCAGAAAGCTGTTAATGACATACACCGCCGTCACCGCGTCTTCCCCGCTCCAGACCGCCGTGCAGGATACCTCCCCCACGCCGTGGATGCCTTCGTCCGTCCGCACCTTCAGCATCACGAACGGCGACTGATCGTGCAGGCCAAGACTGCCCCGAATCACTAACTCCGGCCGGATCGGTACGCGAACGGGATAAGTTTCAATAGCGACAATCTTCATAGAACGCCGTATTTGGCGAACACGTCGCGGAGATAGGCTCCAGCCTGTAACTCGGCGCGGGAGTGGTTCTCGCGGTTCACCTTATCGGCGGCGATGGCCAGCGTCTCTTCGACGATGGCGGCGGGGATGACGATGATGCCGTCGAAGTCGCCGAAGACGAAGTCGCCGGGGTTGACGTTCACTTCGCCGCAATCGACTGGCACGTTGTAACCGGTGACCAGTCCACGGCCCATGGAGTCGACGGGTTTGATGCCGGAGGCAAAAACCGGGAAAGCGATCTCCTCGATCTTTCGGATGTCGCGCACGAGGCCATCGATGACCGCGCCGCGCGCGCCACGGGCTTTCGAAGCGGTCGAAAGCAGCTCGCCCCAGGGAGCGTTGCGGCTGGATTTCTGCGTGCCGACAACGGCGATCTCCCCGGGCAGAAGGCTATCGACCGCCTCAATCTCCAGGCCGTAAGCATCGGCCGGGATGTGATAAACGTCCGAGCAGGTAATCGTGCGGGCCCAACCGGCCATCACGCAGCCCGGGTGCACGGGCCGGAGGTATTCGCGCATCGCTTGATGGCGTACGCCCAGTTGGTCTAAGGCGTCCGAGACGACGGCGGTGTAGAGCTCCCGCTCGGCCATCTCCGCAAGTTCAATCCGCTTGGCTTGGTCCATGATTTTCAACCAGTGTAACCGCAACGCCCCGGGTTTGAGGCCGGGGCGTCCAGAATGCGGGGCGGATTTATGCCTTCAGTTTTTTGCCGAAAAACTCGAGGGTGCGGGTCCAGGAAAGTTTGGCGGCCGCTTCGTCGTAACGCGGGGTGGTGTCGTTGTGAAAGCCGTGGTTGGTATTGTCGTAAATAAATACCTGATAGGGCTTTTTGTTGGCCTTCAGCGCCTCTTCATAGGCGGGAATGCCGGCATTGACACGGGTGTCGAGACCGCCGTAGTGCAGCATCAGCGGAGCCTGAATCTTCGGGACGTCGGCCGCCGGAGCCTGGCCACCATAGTAAGGCGCGGCGGCACTCAGGTCCGCACCCATGCGCACAGCCAGCGCATTGCAAATACCGCCGCCAAAGCAGAAGCCGACTGCGCCGACTTTCCCGTTGCCTTCCGGATGCGCTTTCAACCAACGGGCGGCGGCTTCAAAATCCATGCCCATTTTGGCGCGGTCGACGGTGCTGAACAGCTTGCCGCCCTTCTCATCGTCGCCGGGGTAGCCGCCGACCGAGGTAAGGCCGTCGCCCGCGAAGGCCAGGTAGCCAGCGGTGGCCAAGCGGCGCGCCACGTCTTCAATATAAGGGTTCAATCCGCGATTTTCGTGAATGACCAGCACGGCGGGGAACTTCGAACCCCTGGCCGGTTTCGCCAAGTGGCCCTTGATTTCGCCGTTGCCATTCGGCGAAGGAACGGTGGCGGTGCTCACGACAATCCGGGGGTCGGTTTTCGGCACCTGCTCAGCAAACGCGTAGTTGGCACGTAGGCTCTCCCACAGGCCGACGGCCGTAACGCCGCCCACGGCGAAGCGCTTGGCTCGGTCGAGAAACTCGCGACGCTCAATGTCCCCGTGGACGTAGAGGTCGAACAAATTCAGCAGTTCTTGCGGAAAATCGGATGCTTTTTTGCGTTCCATAGGCTGAAACAGACGAATGCCGTGGCGGGCATGTTACCAGGATCCCCACCGATTGTGTTAAATTGAAGTCTGTTGCGGTGCCCTTAGCTCAGCTGGTAGAGCGTCGGATTGTGGTTCCGAATGTCGCGGGTTCGAACCCCGTAGGGCACCCCAATCACTAGTGGTCTGTCGTGGTCGTTTCCAGATCGACCGCCTTCCAATCGCCCCGCATGATGGCGGTGCGAATCTCGGCTGCGGTGTACTTCTCCTTGTGCAGTTTGGCGGCAAGCATGGCTTCCTTCATGCACGTTCCGCAGTGGGAGCTATGGTTGTCGCGAAAGCAATCAAGCAGGCCCTTGTGGCCCGCCGAGCGGTCGCAGTAACAGTAGCAAGGCTGCTGGGCGAGGATCTCCGGGATCTCCTTGGCGATCTGGTACGCCTTGCGGATCATGGGGTCGGAAAACGCCTTCGGGTCCATCGTAAGCGGCAGAGGCTTGGCGGCGGCCACCGTCTCGTGGAAGTACGGGGTCGGAGGCGCCTCGGGAATCATTTTTTTCGCAGTGGACGCCACCGGCGTCGGCTTCGTGGGAGATTCGGTGGTGCATCCGGCGAGAATCAGGAACGGTACGGCAATTAGGAGAGCGCGCATAACTCTAGTTTAATGGGGTGATGACGAATCTGCTGGCCGAACCGGAATTAGGCGGAAAAAGCATGGTGAGCCGGACGCTCTCCACCGAAGCCGGGTTGCGAGTGGTGCTGTTCCACTTTGCGCCGGGCCACGAGTTGGCGGCGCATAGCGCACCGGTGGCGATCTCGATTCAAATTGTCGCCGGAACAGGCGAACTGCTGCGAGGCGGCACGTGGACGCCAGTGGCGGCGGGTTCGCTCTTGCTCCTGCCGGCCGCCGAGGAGCACGGCGTGCGCGCGACTTCGGCAATGACGATGCTGCTAACCATGGCGCGGTAGACTGGAAGCTTGCTGATGGGTCTTCCTGGCGCCATGTTTGTGCGCAACTTAATTGCGCGCCGCAACCTGCTCTTTCAGTTGGTCCGCCGCGATTTTCGCCAACGCTACATCGGCTCGGCGGCCGGTTGGCTCTGGGGCTTGCT
The DNA here is from genome assembly GCA_031412835.1 of Acidobacteriota bacterium. Lineage (GTDB taxonomy): Bacteria > Acidobacteriota > Terriglobia > Bryobacterales > Bryobacteraceae. Next base: position 3,310 of record JANODS010001429.1, read on the forward strand.
GCATCCCATCGTCCAACTGGCAAGCTGGACCTTCGTCTTCTCCTACTGCCTGCAAACGCCGATGCCGCCCGGCGAGGCGACGCAAAACTATACCCT
>JANODS010001430.1:0-14198 GCA_031412835.1 Acidobacteriota bacterium
GTCAAAGAGCTGTACTTGCTCTCCGAGTACGCCGACAAGTCCGATCCCCCCGCCCCCACGTGGTCGTAAAGGGCCACTCGGTACCGCCTCCCAATCGCTGGTGCCACATGCCGCCACATCGACTGGTCACATCCAAATCCATGCGAAAAGATCACCGTCTTTTCGCCCCTTCCACCAATCAGCACATGGTTGCGTCGGCCCACTCGGCTATCCAAAAGCTCAAACTCCACTTGGGACCTCTCTCGTAACCTTATCGGCACCCGGAACGGAAGTCAACGAAACTATCGTGAGGAACTATACTTTCTTCCGCCCCCGCATCGACCGCCATTCCGAACGCCGCGATCATTCTCGAAGACCGCGGATCTGGAAATCGTCGAGGCATTCGGCACCGGATTCCTATCCGCCAAGAAACCTTACCTAAGGTCAATAATTTGTCGGCCGATTCGCCCCCCATCAAGGGTAAAATGAGGAAATGGTTGCGGCACCCGTCCCGTTACTCACCCCGGAACACTATCTCCGCCGTGAGCGGCAATCCGAGTTCCGGAGCGAGTACGATAACGGGCAAATCCATGCGATGTCCGGCGGGACCGGAGCCCACTCCGCCTTCATTGCCGCTTTCGCCGCTGAACTCAGAATGCTCCTTGGCGAGCGGCGATGCACGGTGTACTCAGCCAGATCCCCACGTCGACCGAGTCACCCTTATCCTGCACCGGTCCGATCAAGAATGCCGCCGTCGACCAAGGGCCCGTCCGTACTAGCGAGTTTTCGGGTTGAAAGGATCACTGCCCTTCTCGGCCTTCACGCCGAACGAATACGCGCTGATCTCCTTGCCGTTCAGCTCGACCGACATGACATAGTCGCCAGCCGGAACCGGGCCAAAGCTCACGTCCCCATCCGCTGGCTTTAAATTGCCAAAGGCCGCGTGGGGCGGCCAAGGCTCCACGATCATGTTCTTGGTCACGACGGCGGCAACCCGCCGGCCTTCTTGATCAAAAGTCTCGCCTTCGTCTCGCCCCGGGGAGGGAACAACACCGGCACCGATGTCGCCATCATGAATCGACCTTGCTCCGGGAAAAACGGAGTTCCAGCAACGCGTCCATTGCCACATGCGACGGAAAACTCTGAGCACTCAATCCAGCCGATAGGGCGATTGCAGTTACAACAAATTGAAGGTTCACGGAAAGCTCCTCTCCGCTAAACTCGAAAGCAATCGCTCAAACGGATCAACCGTTCTCGCAAAAAACGGCTACGGCAAAATATCCCGCGCCGGACCTGTCGGTGTCGTCAAACGGCACTGGCTGCAATTCCGAATGTTCGCATCGAATCGCCGGGAACGGTCATGAACCTGATGTACCCGAATGTCCAACGCCGTGTCGGGCTCGGTCGGTAATGCGGCGTGGCACCCATAGCAAGTCGTGCGGTCGTTCGTGCCGTGCAGAATCTTCCCCAAACTCGACGCCTGGGTGTGGCAGGTATTACAAGGGCCGGTCGTCGGCACGTGGGTCGAGACCGCCGTCGTGCCCACTTGAAGGTTAATCGCCCCGGTCGCGTTCACCGCTTCTCCGGCAAACAGACGCCGGGCCTTCGTCACAAAGTGATACGTGCCGGGCTGCGCGTCCACCGGAATCGTGTCAGTGAGTAAGTCCGAAATCGGAGCATTCCATGCCGCGGGAGTAAACAGGATCGCCGGCGATGGAATGGTTTGGAAAACAACCGAGTAACCATCAATGGAAGGATTCGTCACCGGAATCCGCGGCAGAAAAAACGTCGAAGGGTCGACGATCGCCCTCGGCGACTTCAACTTATCCAGCGGGCCTTGCAGCATCGCTACCGTTAAGGCCTCCCGGTGCTTCAAGGCGTAGTAAAGCGTGTTATTCGTGTACGCCCCGGTCCAGTATTGCAGCCCGCTCGGGACCGTCCGGTCAAAAGTACTCTGAAAGGTCGGTAAACTCTCCACCGGATGAATTCGATTTCCGGCCCCGTCTTTGTAAGTCAGTCGAAACGAAACCGACTCTCCCGGTGCGTAAAAGGAGCCGTTCGCCGGGTTGCCCTGACGAGCTACGCCAATCTGAAACCCGTGCCCGAAAGGCGACACGATCCGCTGAAACGGCACCGTTCGCACCGCCGAAAGCTGTTCCGTCCAAACCAGCCGAAGTTGCGTCGCCAAAGGAGAAATCACCACCGACCGCTGGGCCGCCCGCAAAGCGCCGCGCCATTGAACCACCCCCTGGACAGAGAACGACGCCCCCGCGCAGTTGTTCACCGCCGGGCAACCCGGGGCGATCTGGCGAACTACGAACCGACGAATAAACGCATCGTCTAACCGCCATTTCTCACCAGCATCCAGCTTTACCGCAAAAAGTGGCATTTTGGCCACTTTTGCCCGAAAACGGAGAGAGCTCTCTCGTCTAGGCGAACTCAAGTCGCTTCGGCGGCCCGGAAATCTCGTGGCGGGGCTCTAATCGCTCGCCAATGGCCCCTTTCAGATACGGCTCCGCCCGCCGGACCCCCTCCGCCTTCTCCTTCTCGCTTTCGCCGCCCCTCCGGCCGCCCTTCAGCAGCGCAGTCGCGCCGCCGCATGCCAAAACACCGCCTGCAACGGGAACGCCTCTGACAAATGCACCCACACCCGCCGCACCGTAATCTTCACCTGCGCACCAATCTTCAGCAGCCGAGAACGAATCGTCACCGCCTGCGACCGCGCCATCTCCGTCCCCGCCAATCCGATCCGTCGCAACGCGCTGATCAACACATACGCGATCCCCGCCAAATACACCCGTAACTGATTGGCACCCATCGTCTCCGCGCTCACCCGGTCCGCAAACAGCGACAGCTGCTCTTTGATCCGATTCTCCATTTCCCCTCGCGCACAATACAAATCCTCGTACAGAGCCCGCGCGTCCCATTCCTTCTCCGGCAACGAGCTCACCACGTACCGCGGGTTCTCCTTCCCGCATAACGCTTCCGCCTTGCCCACCACGCGCCGCTCGCGGCTCCAACTTCCCGTCAACGTCTGATACTGCAATTCCGCAAACGCTCGTGCCGGCTTTTCTGTAATCGCCCGGATGGCACGCGCCTGTTCCATCCACGGAACCAGCATCGTTTCCAGCCGTGAGTTACGCGCCACTCCCACCACATAATCCACGGGCACGGCCTGACTTTCACACCAACTGAGTAACTCGTCACGACAGAAACCCGAGTCACCCCGCACGATAATCCGCACCGTCGGCCACGCTTGCCGGATCCGCTCGACAATCGCCCGCACTTCCTCTACACAACCGGTCGCGCCGTCCTGGTTACACGGCCGCAAGCGGGCGCAGAGTAAGTGCTCACCCGCAAACACGTAGAGCGGAAGATAGCAATATTCGTCGTAATAGCCATGAAAGAACCGTTGTTCCTGATGGCCATACAACGGCAGATCGGTCGAATCCAGATCGAGGACAATCTGCGCGGGCGCGACCGAGTGCGCTTCCAGGAACACATCGACCAACAGACGGTCGATGGCTGCGGTGTCGCAGGATATTTTCTTGTAGCGGGTGACTTCCTCGGTGCTGAGTTCCAGGCGGTTGAGGGTACTTTTTCCAGCCAGCGATGCCCGCTGATCGGTTTTTCCCGCCATGGCTCCGAGCAGCGGATCGTGGCGTAAGCGGTCGTGATCGTTAAGATCTTCGTAGCCCAGGGCGAGGCCGAAGACCCGTTGTGAGAGCAGTTCGGCGACCGAGTGTTGGACGCGGGTGGGGTCGCGTGCGTCGCGAAAACAGAGGGCGAGCCGAGAGAGAAGGTTGAGCTTCATTTCGGTTTGCTTGAGCAGCAGCAGCCCGCCGTCGGAGGTTACGGTGGGACCGGCAAAGTCCACGGTCATTTGCTTGCCGAACCCGTTCCCAAAATCGAATCCAGCTTGGATAGACTGTTTCATAGCGAAAGCCGTTGCTCCTGGTCTCTAACTCTTTGTCGTCAAACATAGTTATGCCAGAAACAACGGCTTTTTGCTAGCCCTTGGTGAGAAATCGCGGCTAGCCAGCCTTCCGATCCGTGCGACCGGCGATTCGCTGTGCCACCGCGACCGCGCGGGCCTGCGTCCGAGGATCGGCCTGGCCGACCTCTGCCGCAAGTTCGGATGTATAGCTCCGACTGGCGGACTGTAGCTCCTGACGACGTACTTCGGTGCGCACCGCTTCCTGAAGAAGCTCGGATGCGGGGAGCCCGCGCTCTTTCACCATCTCGTAGAGATCCGTTGGCAGGTAGACCTGCATGCGCGGCATACGCCTAGTCTACATACATGCGTTCACTCTTGTCGCACAGGGGACCGCGAACTAGAACTCGGCGGGCGGTCGTACCGGTTTCGACGATGCGGCACGGCCGTCTCCGCTACGCTATGCCGTTTTGCGCGAGTCATAGCGAACCGCAGCTTCGCCCGAGCTCTCTTCCGCTCTCTTCCATAGAAAAGGGAGAGCCCGCTTGCCAGCCAGGAGAACGTCCATGCGAAAAATAAAAGAAGTCCTCCGACTTCGTCACGAGCTACGCCTCGATCAGCGCCAGATCGCCCGCAGTTGTGCGATCTCGGCCAGCACCGTCCATGAGTATCTGAAACGAGCCGAAACGGCCGGCGTCCGCTGGCCAATCCCCTCCGAATGGAACGATACCCAGTTACAAACCGAGAGATGATCCCGCGGGAACCCTCACCGAAACCGTCCGTTCGATTCAGCCCGCGCCAGACCCCTCCTCTGCTCCTTCGTCCGTCCCCAGAAGCAGGCTCTCCACATCAGCCAAATCTTGCAATCTCCCGCTCGTGCGCTTGTTCTGAATCATGTCGCGCCGACTGATAAAGTTTGCCGTCAGATTCCCGAATTTCCGACAGACACGATTCGTCCACGCTGCGTTAAACTCCACTCCGTCGATTGAGGTTAGGATACCGACGCGAACTGGCGGAACTCCGATTTGGTAAAAAGTACCTGCTTCCACAAAATCCGCCGGGCTAAGACCACGCAGGGGAGCCCCGAATTCACGAAGCGCCGCATAAACCCGGGCCGCGCTGTCTTCGCTTGCCTCCACCCAGACATCTAAGTCCTTGGTAAATCGCGGCTCGCAATAGAGCATCAGCGCATACCCGCCTACGATCAAATAACGAACCTCATGAGCGGCGAAAATGCTCAACAGATCGCTGAAATTCGAGTTCGGTAACGTCACGGCCAGTCAAAAAATAATAGTCTATTACCATTTGCCAAGCAGCACCAAAAATCGCATTCGATCCCTGTTGCTGCCAAAACGAAACATCGAAGGATCGATCCATCTCTGCCAGACGACCATGCCGCTCCACGATCTCTTCCATGACTCTAATCATATCCCAATCGCCTCCAATAACGCGCACTTGTAAAGTTCACTCAATAACTCCCCCCGAATCAACAACTTCCACTTCGACTTTTCCTTTTCCTCCTCCCGCCAAATTCCGTTCACAAGAGCCTCTTGCAAAACTCGCTCCCCCCGAAATCGACCTTTAAATCAGAATATCCCAGAAATGTTTTGCTTTAGGGGCTCAGTCGAAGTAAGATTTAGTCGCCAAACCAAGGTCCCACTTCGAAAACCGGAGCCCCCATGCAGCTTAACTCGCCCATCCTGTTCGCGCAATTCCACTCCCTCCTCCAAGGCCACCTGTTCCCCATTCTGGAATCCGCCATCGGACCCCTGAGCAAGCCCGGTCAGCTCCTGGCCTCGGTCATCAGCCTCCTCCCGTTGGCCGCGGCCCTCCCGCCGGACTATTCCACCGGACGCCCTCCCGCGGATCGCCAAGCCCTCTTTGTTGCCTTCCTCGCCAAAGCCGTTTACAACCTCATCACCACCCGCCAACTCCTCGACCGGCTCCACCACGATCCTCAACTCTACCGTCTGTGCGGTTGGAAGACCCGGTCCGAAATCCCCTCTGAGGCCACCTTCTCTCGCGCCTTCGCCGAGTTCGCCGCCGCTAATCTGCCTCACGTCCTTCATCAAACCCTCGTCAAGATCACCCTTGCCGGCCGCCATTTCGACTACATCGCCAGAGACTCCACCGCCATCGAAGTCCGCGAACGTATTCCCCAGGATCGAAACCCGGCGCACCCGGCCAACGCCAAAAAGAAGGATATCGCCAACAAAAAGGGCAACGCCAACAAGAAAGGCAAGCGCCGCCCTGGTGGCGCCCATCCCCGCGCCAAAGCCTGCGAACGCGGTTCCCGCTTGAAGCGCCAACAACATATGACGCTGGATCAGATGATCGATGACTTGCCCATGGAATGCAGCATCGGGGTCAAGACCAGCAGCAAAGGTCATAAGCAATACTGGCGGGGCTACAAACTCCATTTTGATGTCGTCTCCGAAGCCCGCGTTCCGGTCAGTTGCCTTCTCACCGGGGCCAACGTTCATGACTCTCAGGTGGCAATCCCCTTGATCGAAATGAGTGCGGCGAATGTGCGGTGGGGTTGCGATGTAATGGATGCCGCCTACGATGCCAAGGCCATCCGCGAGCACTGCGGTAAGCGGGGGCACCAGACGTTGATCCAGGCGGTACAGCGGTGGCTGAACAAGGGTAAGAAGCTGGAGTTCACCGAGGAAGAGAAGGAGCGATACAAGGTGCGCACGATCGTCGAGCAAATGAATGGTCGCCTGAAGGACGAGTTCGGTGGGCGAATTATTTATGTACGAGGCGCGGTTAAGGTCCTCGCCCATCTCATGTATGGAATGATCGCGCTGACGGTGGATCAGCTGTTGCGAACGGTTACCTGACCCGACGCAGGGGTGGAGCAAAAAGGAGGAAGAGAGGCGTAAGAGGCGGAGCTGTGCCTGGAGGCCGAGCGAGAAAGCTTCTTTCGGCTATGTTGGGTAATGAGCCGAATCATGGAGGCATTAAACGGGGAAGTAACTGTAAATAGGAGAGCGCAGAAGGGGCAGTGAAGGGCTTGGAGAGGGGGGTAAAAGAGCGACTTGGAGAGCCGGTCCGGTGATATAAGTTGTTTATCCTCAACGGTTATGGACGCTAGGCAAAGGTGACGGATGAACCGAAGGCCTCCAAAATGCCGTGTGGCAAACTGAAAATACTTAAAAAAGCCAATAAACTCGCTATCTTTCACATTTCTTCGCACTCTGTCAAGAGGGTTTGGGCCGAGTTTTGCAAGACCTTCCTTCGAAAATTACCACCCCTAACCCACGATACTGCTATCACTTAGCTTCAGCTCCGTTGGCTGCTTTCGGGGTCGTCCCCTGGGCTTCTTCGGCGCTTCCGGCTTCAATTCAATCCCCAGAGCCTCAAACCTGACCGCAAACCCCAACTTCGCCGCCCGCTTGCTAATTCGCTTCAGCGTCCGTGCCGGATTCAACTTGTCAAAGTAGTCCCCGCCCTGCTCTTTATAAACTGTCTTGTCCCGCAAGATACAGTACGCAATCACCAAGATCTGGTGCGCTGTCGCCATCGTCGCCTTCTTCACCCCACCCGTCCGCGCCCGCCTCCGAAACACCGCCGTCAAATAGCAGTCCTTCATCCGCGATACCACCCACCCCGACTGACACAGTCCCCGCCGAAGCCACACATTCCCGTGCCGCGTCCGCCCACTCTTCCGCTTGCCAGCACTCTCATTCGAACCCGGAACCAACCCTGCCCAACTCGCCGCATGCTTAGCCGTCGGAAACCGGCTCATGTCCACCCCTAACTCTGCCACCAGCGTCCACGCCGTCAACAAATCCACCCCCGGAATCGTCAACAACCGCGTCACCTCTTCCTCATAAGGAACCATCCCCACCGCCAACTTCTGCTCCACCCGACCGATCCGCTCATCCGTCTCTTTCAACTCATCCATCAGTTCCTTCAGCACGTCCCGATGGTGCTGCCGTACCCGACCATGCAATACTCGCCGCAAATCATCTTTCTTGCCTCGCAGCTTCCCCTTGGCATAATCGGCCAGCCAACCAGGATCGGTCTTTCCCTCAATGATTGCGTTCAGGATCAGTCGCCCCGTTACTCCCAACACATCACTGACCACCGTCCCCAACTTCAGATTCGTATCCTCCAGAATCTTCTCAATCCGGTTCTGGATCCGGTTCCGCTCCCCGACCTGCTTGACCCGGTAGCGCGTCCAATCTCGCAGGTCCTGAAACTCGACCGGCGGCACGAAGCTTGGCTTCAACAAGCCATGCGCCAGCAAATCGGCGATCCATTCCGCGTCGGCGGCATCGGTCTTGCGACCCGGAATCGCTTTCATGTGGAACGGATTAACCAACAGCAGGGTAAAGTGTTCGCGCAGAACGTTCCAGATTGGTTTCCAGAACGTCCCCGTCGATTCCATCGCGACGTGGGTGACCTTTTGGGACAGTAACCAAAACCGCAACTTCTGTAGTTCGCCAAAATCTGTGGCGTATGTTTTGAGCCGGGCTTCTCGTTTACCGTTTGCGTCAAAGATGTTCACGCAGACGGTGACGGAGCCTTTATGAGCATCAATGCCGCCGCAGCGGCTGTGTTGGACATTCATCTCGACCTCCTAAGCGGTTGCTAAGGGAAGGACGCGTGAAAAAAACAGATCTTCCTTCTCGGGCTCCACGCCTTGCGGAGTGTGCTCCACTTCGTTGTTCCACGAAAGCGTCCCGGGCTAGATTCACAAACGGGCTCAAAGGCACCAAGCAACAACCAGCCTGCTTCCCAGCAACCACTACCAGGATCGCTCGGGGACCGACCATTTTCATCCTTCGCTTGTGCTGCGCCACAAGCCTAACATGGGGATTCACAAGGTGTTGAGATTTATATTTTCCCTGTTTTCAATCACATACGAAATCGTCCGGTAAAAATACCCACTGGCCGATTGATAGATTTGAGTTGCGAGAAGGTGTTGCGCCGGAGAGTGCTGCCGTCTGTCGAATTGGAGACCTAGAAAAAATGGAAGACGCCAAATACAGAAAAAAGAAAGTTACCGCAAAATTCAAGGTTGAACTTATCGAGCTGGCCCTGAGAAAGTTGCGCAGGCAGTTGGAAAGCGAGGGCGAATTCAAAGCAACACTTGGCGACCTGATTCGGCTTGTAGATGCCCATGGCGCGATGGAACAGGCAACCGGTCACAGAGAGGTACTCATCCGATGGATAGATCAAACGAGCGAAATACAGGACTCAGAGGAATAAGTGTTAGACGTGATATAACTTACGACGCGCTGCCGTCGCAAAGACGCTTTCACAAGACTTCGGCTCGGTTCAAGGGTTTCTCGGGGCCAATTGGATCGGGAAAAAGTCAAGCACTTTGTCATGAAGCAATTCGACTGAGCTACGAGAACCCAGGACGGCAAGGTCTAATCGGCGCGCCCACTTTTCCGATGCTTCGTGATGCAACCCAAAGGACACTTTTCGAACTACTGGAGAAGAATCGTCTTCCTTTCGACTTCAATAAGGCGGAAAACTGCATTACGATGCGGGATACCGGTTCAAGAATAGTTTTTCGAAGCGTCGACGATTTCGAGCGATTGCGGGGAACTAACCTCGCGTGGTTCGGCGTGGATGAATTGACCTACTGCCCGGAAGAATCGTGGCTGCGCCTTGAAGGGCGACTCCGTGACCCTGAAGCTCGAAGACTTTGTGGGTTTGCGGTGTGGACTCCGAAGGGGTTCGATTGGGTCTACGAACGTTTTCTCGCGAATCCAGTGCCAGGCTACGAAACGGTGTTGGCCCAGGCGATGGAAAACCGTCATCTGCTCCAGCAGATCCCTGACTTCTACGAAAGGTTAAAGCAGAGTTACGACGCGCGGTTTTTTCAACAGGAGGTCCTAGGACAGTACTTAAGCATTAGTGCGGGACAAGCCTATTACAATTTTGATCGGACGGCCTCCGTTCGCCGATGCATGATCGACCCAGGCCGACCTATATTTTGGGCGCTGGACTTTAACGTCGATCCCATGTCGTCGGTCGTAGCTCAGGTACACGGCGAGTCGGTGAATGTAGTCGATGAGATCTCTCTCGCTAGGGCGACGACCTGGGATGCCTGTGAAGAGTTTCTTCGTCGTTATCCAAAGTGCCACGGATTGACAGTTTACGGGGATGCGTCTGGGAACTCGATGAAAACAACAGGACCTAGAGACGGCGAGGCAATTAGTAAGTTCTTTCGAATGCGCAACATTCAGCGGGTAAGGGTCGAGCTACCACCGCAGAATCCCGCAGTTCGCGAGCGAGTAGTGTTAATGAATACAAAGCTCCTGGACGCGGCTGGGAATCGAAGATTATTTGTTGACCCGGCGTGTTTGGAACTTATCAAAGATCTTGAACAGGTATGCCTGCTCGAGGGAACGATGATCATCGACAAGGGAAAAGACTCGAAGCGAACTCATATGTCAGACGCGCTCGGGTACTTAGTGTGGCAGGTTCTCGGAAATCAGGACCGGGGCACAGTTGGATTACAGAACCGGCGACTGCCTGGTTTCTAAGAATAAAAGGGGAATCGAATGGTTACGACTATTGACCAGGAACATCTAGAATACAGAACGAAGCGTTTGCTCTGGCGTCGCTATAGAGATCTATATGCCGGGGGCGAGCAGTTCAAGGACAACGCTTCCCAGTATCTCGTAGCACGTCAGAAGGAGCCGGGCGATGTCTACGGAGAGCGGCTGAGTCGGGTCTTCTACGAAAACTACATCGGTTCAATCATCGACTGGTATGCCGCGACGCTATTCCGGCGAGAACCGGTGATCAGCGCGGAGGGGGCGAACGACCGGGGCCGGGTCTTCTTTAGCGACTTTATCGAGGATTCAGACCGGAAGGGAACCGGATTCAGTGATTTCTTCCGAAGACAGATCACGGATGCATTGGTGTATGGAGTAGGTTACACACTAATCGACTTTCCGAGGACGAGTCATACGGCGGCGAGTAGAGCCGAAGAAGAGTTGCTAGGGGCGAGCCGAGCGTATCTCGTGCACTACAGTCCAGAGGACGTGATCAACTGGAGCCGAGACGAGCACGGAAGCTTTGAGTGGGTGGTGATCAGAACGCAGCATTCTCGAAAAGACAGTGTTGAGGACCAGACACCAATCCTGGAGACGCGTTGGATCTATTACGACCGTGAACGATTCAAAGTGTTTCGACGCAGCGATAGGAAGACGACCGATGGACAAGCTGGAGCGATCGAATTGATCGACGAAGGCGTTCACGGTTTGGCAAAACTCAATCGGGTTCCACTGTTTGAACTTAAGGTGAGCGAAGGAATGTGGCTGATGAACAAGTCAGCGCTCCTTCAGTTAGAGCACTTTAACAAGTCCAATGCGCTGAGCTGGGCACTAACCATGGGACTTTTCGCGATGCCGGTTGTCTATAGTGAGAAAACTTTCGACCAAATGGTTGGGGAGAGTTACTTTCTCCAACTGGGTCCGGGGGATCGATTCGGCTGGACAGAGCCTGAGGGTAAAGTGTTTGAGATCGCCGCCCAGAACCTGCATCGCTTGAAAGACGAAGTGTATCGTGTGTGCTACCTGATCGGCCAAGCGGGGCCCGCTGTTGGGGACACTCGACCGGTCTCTGGCTTGGCGAAACAGCGTGATTTCGCGATTACCCAAGAGGTGCTTCGGGGATATGGAGACAGCGTAAAGGACGCGATGAAGCGAATCCTCCGGGCAATCGAATTCGTCCGAGAAGATGGATTACAAATCAACGTTGCGGGCTTGGACGAGTTTGACATAGGCGATTTTGCAAGCGAGGTCGAGGATGCCGCGAAGTTGCTTGCGATGAAGATCGAGTCAAAAACACTAGCTAGACAAGTTTATAAGAAGTTGGCCTTCAAATACCTCTGCGACGAGCGGCAAGAGGTGAAGGACAAGATCGCGCGGGAAATAGATGAATGGTTTACGCGCGAGATCGAATAAGGAGGACCGAGTATGGATGAGAACAAGCAAGATCAGAACGGGCCGAACAAGGGCGTAGACTTTCGGAATCTGATTCAGGAGGCCGTACGAGAGTTCGTCAACCTGGAGCAGTCCAAGAGTGAGCCGGCGTATAAGGCGGAACTCGAGGACGAGCGGCGGCGCCGCGAGAACCTCGAACGACGAATGAACGAACTCGTTGAAGAGAATCGAAAGAGCCGATTACTTGCGGAGGAAGCGGAGCGCAGTTCTTCCATCCGAGCCGAGTTGCAGAGATTGGGAGTTCAGAAGGTCGACCTTGCATTCCGCGCTGTCAAAGATGACATTCTGCGGACCGAAGACGGTCGACTCGTGGGGCGCACTCGCGATGGTGAGGTAACCGTCAAGGACTATCTGACGCACTTCGTCAATGAAAACCCCGAGTTACTGCCTGCCCGAATTCCGGGCGGATCTGGCGCAACGACGAGTTCTAAGGCAACGTCATCGATTCCAGCAGGATCGTTCGACATTGACAAAATTCGTCCAGGGATGCCGAAGGAAGAGCTGGAGCGGGCACGGCTGGAGATCTCGCGGATTGCTCAACAGCTCAATAGCTCTCGCTAAATCAAGATTGCTTCTCAGGTCGAGATAATCGACCAGGAGAAGGGACGTAGGAGCAATGGCCTTTTGCGTCGGATGGGCCGGCCGATCGGGCTGGAGACACACTTACAACAAGCGCCCCAAGCCTGATCGGCTGGGGCCTTTTCATTTAAGGAGATAAGAAATGGCTGCTATTACTTCAGCGAATGTAGCGAACGCGCTCGTCAAGCTCGTTGCCGCCGATGCGTTGCCCGCACTGATGGGTAACTTGGTCATGGGCAACCTCGTGAACCGGAATTTTGAGCCGTCGCTCGCTCAGGCTGGTGACACGATCAACGTGCCGATTCCTCCGACTCTTGTGGCGAACAACCTCGCTCAGGGCGGTACGGTCACGACGCAGAACCCTAGCTTGGGCAACGCTCAGATCATCTTGAACACTCACGCGGAGGCCACGTTTCAGATTCCTGACGTGACTAAGGTGTTGGCTGTTCCGGACCTGCTGCGGCTGTACATGGAGCCGGCGGTTGTGGCACTCGCCGAGAAGATCGAGTCCGACATTCTGGCGCTCTATTCGCAGTTTACGGCGAATACGCCGCTTGGTTTTGCTGGCTCGCCGCTTACCGAAGGGCTAGTGGACGAAGCGGAAACGGCGTTGTTTAATGCGAAGGTTCCGACTTCGGCCCAGAAGTATCTAGTGGTGGACGGCAGCACCTATTCGCAACTTCGCCAGATTCCGCGCTTCTCGGAGTACAACTCGGCGGGCGAAGCCGGCGTTCGGGCCATGATTGATGGGACGGTGGGCAAGCTGAAAGACTTCTTTGTCTTCCGTTCGCAGTTTGTGGCTAAGACGGGTGCTGGGCCGGCGACTACGCAGAATCTTGCTTTTGCCAAGGACTCGATTGGTCTTTGTGTTCGGCGGTTGCCTCAGCCGTTGCCGGGTACCGGAGCGATCGCGGAGTATTCCGAACTCGGTAACTTCGGTATGCGCGTAATGATGAGCTATCAGCCGAACACCTTGGCGCAGCAATTCACTGTCGACTGCTTGTATGGAGTCGCAGTGTTGCGCAATAACTTTGGCGTTCAGGTTCGTAGCTAGTTACCAATAGCCGGGGCGGTTTCGGCCGCCCTAGCTTCCGATTGAGCGAAAAGGAGACGGTATGGACCTAAGACACTATTACGCCGAAGTGGCGACGATGGAAGAAATGATCGAAGGCGAAGATGCGCTTATTGTTAGTCGACCTACCGGTGACGGTGGCAAGGCGGGCGTTATCTCTGAGGTGCCCAGACACGTCGCGGCGCGGTTAGTCGTAGAGAAGAAAGCGGTCCTGGCGACGCCCGACGAGGTTGAGTTTTACCGCCTTGAACAGGCGGAGGGTCACAAACTCAGACAGGAAGCGGCGCTTGCGCAACGGGTTCAAGTAACCCTGGTCAGCGAACAGGATTGGAAATCACTACAGCCACGCAAGGGCTAAGGAATTACTATATGGCTCTCTTCGTAGATGGGAATCCTTCTGAGCCGATGGACCTCTCGCCGTACGAGACGTCCATTTTCAGCTCCGCAACGACCGAAGGCATCGACTTGGTTGCTAAAGGAACGGTTGCGGCGCTGGAGATCGGCCTTGAATTGCAACGTTTTTTGGTCCGAACGCCCGGCGGGGGCTCGTTCGGCTTGGCGAACGTGGTAGCAACGGACGCGCTTCGTCAGTGGCATATTTTGCATACGTTGGCGGTAACCTTTCGAGATGCGCATCATCAGCAGTTGAACGACCGCT
>JANODS010001431.1:0-3981 GCA_031412835.1 Acidobacteriota bacterium
AAGCCGTGGCCCGAACCGGTCCGCGAACCATCCCGCTGGAATTTGCCCCAGCGCATAAGCCAACGCAAAGCTTCCAAACACGACGCCCATCGCGTCGTTTGAAAGGCCAAGGTCTTTGGCTACTAGGTCCTTCGCCGTCGAAATAGCGGCGCGGTCCAGATACAGGATCCATGACAGCAAGAAGAGAAGGCCCAGAAGAATCGTGCGGGGCATTAGCGGCGCACCGAGGCTTCAAGGCGTAGGTTGTGGCCGGTCGACAGGAAGTCACGAACCGGGTTTCTCTTCGCAATTAGTGGGGTGAAAGTCATGGCTTGTGCTTCGGTTCTTTTCGGTCTCAACGAGCTTATCTTACTTTCGGACTTGCCTCGTTACGGGAGAGATCTCGATATAGTGGAGCGAATGAGCTACGGGCCAGTGATGATCCTAACGGGCGGGAGTCGCGGAATCGGCGCGGCGACGGCGAGGCTGGCGGCCGGGCGGGGCCACGCGGTTTGCGTGAACTACTTAAGCGGGCGCGAAGCCGCCGAGGACGTGGTTAAAGAGATCACGACCGGGGGCGGAAGGGCGGAAGCGATGCAGGCTGACGTGAGCGTTGAGGCAGAGGTCGAATCACTTCGAGGCGGCGCGAATGTGAACGTCTCGTCGGGGGCGGCAAAGTATGGATCGCCCGGGGAGTACGATGATTATGCGGCGAGCAAAGGGGCGGTCGAGACGTTTACAGTCGGACTGGCGAAGGAGGTGGCGGAGGCAGGTATTCGCGTGAACGCGGTTCGACCGGGGATTATCTATACCGACTTTCATGCGAAAGGGGGAGAGGCGGACCGGGTTGACCGGGTGAAGTCGTTGGTGCCGATGCAACGAGGAGGTACAGCGGAAGAGGTCGCTCATGCGATTCTGTGGCTGCTGTCGGCGGAAGCCTCCTACACGACCGGCAGCGTTCTAGACGTCGCCGGAGGACGATAGCGATTAGAACTGGAGCCGCAGAGCGAGTTGCATCGAGCGCGGGCCGCCAACCTGGAACAGCGGGTTTAACCCGCCCAAGCCGGTGCTGAGGATTTGAGTCGACCGCCCGAAGTTAGTGTTCGTCAACACACCGATTGGATTAGCGAAGTTCGCGGTGTTGAACACGTTAAAGGCGTCGGCGCGGAGCTCGAGTCCGAGCCGTTCCTGCAGTGCGAAGCGCCGACGGATAGCGATGTCGACCTGCTGCAAGCCGAAGCCCCGAAGGGTGCCTCGGCCCAAGGTGCCTTGGCGGGCTTGGGACAACGGCGTGACGCCATCAAAGGCCGAGGGGTTGAAGCGCTTGCCTCCGGCGACGGCTTCGCTGAAGAGGTACAAAGGCTGGCCGGGCACGAGGTCCGGGCGGGCGACGTTGGTCAAGCCGAGACCGAGGGGATCGCGGCCGGTGACCACGGTGACGGGGGCGGCGGTGCGAAGGCGGACGATGGAATCGACGGCGAAACCGCCAAGTTTCTTGGGCATTTGATAGCTGGTCGAGGCGGTGAAGGCGTGGCGGATATCGAACGAGGAGGGGCCGCGATCGTTGTCGGGGTTCAGTCGGGCCAGGGGGGCGGCGAGATTGGTGATCGATTCGTCGGAGGCGGTGTCGAGCGACTTCGACCAGGTATAGGAAGCGAGGGCTTGCAGGCCGCGGGCGACGCGGCGTTTGAACTGGAGTTGGAGGGAATGGTAGTCCGAATAGCCGCCGTTGTTGACGGAATCAACGCGGGTAAAAAGCGGGTTTTGAAGGACCTGGGTACGGAGGCTTTCGATGCGGGCCAAGTGGCGCCCGGCGGCACCTACGTAAGAGGCCGAGACGGAGTTGGCAACGCCGATCGGCTGTTCAAGCGCGAAGCTGAACTGCATGGTGTAAGGGAGCTTGTAGCGGTCATCGTAGTCGAAGAGACGAGGATAAGGCGGGTTGAGATTTTGCGCTCCAACGGCAGAGAAAAAGGCAGGGTCGTTGAGCGAGAGATTGGAGACGGTTCGGATGCGGGAATAAGGATAGTTGCTTGGGGTCAAAGCTGTGCCGGTGAAGGCATAGCCGAGGTCGTAGAACATGCCGAGGCCGGCGCGGAGGACCGTGCCGCGAGAGCGGAAGGGTTGATAGGCGATACCGAGGCGGGGCGCAAAGTTGGAGTAAGTCGTGGGGTAGAGCTTGGTGCCAGGGGCGGCCAACTTCGCCGTGGGTGGATCTTCGATGCCGATCAATGTTAGCGGCAGGTTGTCGTTGGCCTCTCCGGGGGAGGGGTTCACTTCCCAGCGGAGGCCGTAAGTCAGAGTCAAGCGAGCGTTGATGCGCCAAGCGTCCTGGACGAAAAGGGAGGTGTTCCGATAGCGCGGTTCGAGATAGTTGTCGACTTGCCGGACTTCGCCGGTGGGGACGATGCCGGTGGTAAGCGCTGTGATGGAGGGGAACGTCAGCGTTTTGCTGTAGAGTCGCCCACCGATAGAAGGGGCGAGACTGCGGAAGTCGAAGCCGAATTTGAAGGCGTGGGAGCCGAGGTTCCATCCGATGGTATTCACGATATTGAACTGGCGTTGGGTATTTCGGCTGAAGGTTCCGGGGCTGATGGTGTTTTCATCGTTGGCCCCGATGGTGAGGTAAAAGAGCGAGGTTGCGGGATCGGCGAACCCGGGGAAGACCGTTTCGCGAGTGAGTATTTTGGCTCCTCCGAAGGTATCTTGCGTGTAGATTTGGGCGGCGGCGGAGCGGCTCCAGTTGACGCGGAAATCATTAGAAAGGCGGGCCGTGATGAGTTGGGTTGAGCCGATGGTAACGGTCTCCGTTTTGCCAGGTAGATTGGCGACGAAACTAGGAGTAGCGAAGCGGCCACGCTCGCGGGTTTCCGACGGGGCATAGTTGTAGCGACCGAAAAGGCTGATGCGATCGGACAGAGCGTGATCGAGCCGAACGCTGGTGGCGTCGAGATGGGAGGGGTTCGAAAAGCTGGTGACGTAGGGGGTTTCGTCGGGCAGGCCGGGAAGAGGCGGGGCGATGGGGAGCGGATAGGCTTCGAGGATGCTCTTGAGCGCACCCGTGGCGCGGTCTCGGGCGGCTTGGGAGGGGACTCGGGACGGGACCGAGATCACCGGCTGGATAAGGCGAAGGCCTTCGTAGGAGGCGAAATAGAAGGTTTTGTTCTTGATGAGCGCTCCGCCGAGCGTGGCTCCGAAATCGTTCTGACGGAGGGAGGGACGCTTCAGCCCGTTGAAGTTCCCGAACCAGCTATTGGCGTCGAGCTTGTCGTTGCGAAGGTAGTTGAAGGCGGAACCGTGGAGGCTGTTGGTGCCGGAGCGGGTGACGATCGCGACCTGAGCACCGGGCTGGCGACCGTACTCGGGGGCGTAGGTGGAAGTTTGGATCGTGAACTCTTGCACGGCGTCGACCGAGGCCAAGGCGCTGGTACTGCCTTGGGCGGTGAGCGAGGGGGTGCCGCCGCCGGCGCCTTCATAAGGAGTGGTGGCGAAGGGGAGGCCGAAGTTGGCACCGACGCCGTCGACTGTGAAGTAATTGGTGCCGGTGCGCTGGCCGTTGACGGAAAACTGGCCCTGGTCGGGGAGGGTCGAGGGGGCCATGACGACTCCGGGGGAGAGGTTGATGAGGGTCTGGAACGTTCGACCGTTGAGGGGTTGGTTTTCGATGAACGCGCGGTCGACGGCGGTGGCAACGGCGGGGCTTTCGCGGACCATGGGGGATGCGCTCGTGACGGTGCCGGCGTCGCCCTTGACGGCGCCGCGCAACTGGACGCGGATGGAGCGTTGGTCGTTACCGTTGATGACGAGGTCGGGGTAGCGGGCGGTGGCGAAGCCGTCGCGTTCGACGAGTAACTCATAGGAATTGGCGGGGAGTTGGGGGAAGTAAAACGAACCGACGGCGTCGGTTTCGGCGGAGCGGCGCTGACCCTTAGCGGTATCGAGGAGCGTGATTTTCGCGCCATCGACGGCCTTTTGCTGCGGATCGACCACCGTGCCGACGAG
>JANODS010001432.1:0-7507 GCA_031412835.1 Acidobacteriota bacterium
GAAGAGAAGTTTTTCGAACAGTTTAACAACCAGACCCGCATTATCGCCCTCGCCGCCGAGGCTTTAGCCGACGGGGTCACCAAAGGGAACTCCCATCTTAAACTGATGGCACCCCGGATCGAGGAGTTGGAACACGAAGGCGACGAAATCCTTCACGACGTCTTCACCCGCCTCAATCAAACATTCATCACTCCGCTGGACCCTGAGGATATCCATTCGCTCTGCTCCCACCTCGATGATGTCCTCGATGGGATTGAAGACGCCGCCCATCGATTACTCTCCTATCGCATCGACCCCATTCCAGAGCCGATCATAAAGATCTGCAGGCTGCTCCACCTTTGTTCGACCGAACTCAACAAAGCCGTCGGAGCCCTGGATGACATGCCCCGCATCATCCAGCACTGCATCGAAATCAATCGGATCGAAGGCCAAGTCGACGACATCGTCCGACAAGCAATCGTCGACCTCTTCGACAACGAAACCAACGCCATCCAGGTCATTAAGCTCAAAGAGATCTACGACTACCTCGAAAGCACAGCCGACGCCTGCGAAGATGTCGCTGACGCGCTCCAGAATATTGTGGTTAAAAATAGTTAACGCCGCCCCCCACACACATGGATACCACCATCGTCCTGGTAGCCCTGATCATCGCCGTCGCCTTAGCCTTCGATTACATCAACGGCTTCCACGACGCGGCGAACTCTGTCGCCACCATCATTGCTACTCGCGTCCTTTCGCCCTTCCAAGCCGTCGCCTGGGCCGCCTTCTGGAACTTCATCGCCGCATTCGCCTTTGAAACCGGCGTCGCCTCCACCGTCGGCAAGGGCATGGTCGATCTCAAAATCGTCACCCCCTACGTCATCCTCGCCGGTCTCATCGGAGCCATTAGCTGGGACCTCATCACCTGGTATTTCGGCCTCCCCACCAGCTCCTCCCACGCCCTCTTAGGCGGTTACGGTGGTGCCGCCATGGCCAAAGTCGCGATGACCCTCGGCGTCTCCCACATCTTTGAAGCTCTCGTCATTGATGGCTGGGTCAGAACGATCGCCTTCATTGTCATCTCTCCACTGCTCGGGATGTTGCTCGCCTATCTGCTCATGGTTGTCATTTTCTGGCTCTTCCGCCGCTGCTCCCCCACGAAGATGGACAACTGGTTCCGGATGCTCCAACTCCTCAGCTCGGCGGTCTTCTCCTTCGCCCACGGGACCAACGACGCCCAAAAAACCATGGGCATCATCACCGGCGTCCTCGTCACCGCCGGCTACCTCAACACCTTCGTCGTCCCCGTCCCGGTCATTTTCGCCGCCCACATCGCTATCGGCCTCGGCACCCTCAGCGGAGGTTGGCGCATCATTCGAACCATGGGCGGTCGCCTCACCCGGCTTAAACCCCGCGGAGGATTCAGCGCCGAAACCGCCGCCGCCATGTCCATTCTCTTTGCGACCTACCTGAAGATGCCCGTCTCCACCACCCACGTCATCGCGGGAGCCATCGTGGGCGTCGGCTCCATCCAACGGCTCAAAGCCGTCCGCTGGGGCCTCGCCACCAACATCATCTGGGCCTGGGTCATGACCATCCCCGCCTCCGCCCTCGTCGGTGCCGTCGTGATGTTCTTCATCCAATTAGCGTTTGGAACGAACTAGCCCCGCCCCGAGCACCAAGCCGAGCGCCGTCAGTCCCAACCCCACCGTCAGGCTCCACGGCCAAAAACGCATCGCCACCTCGTGCTCGCCCGCCCCGTTCACAAAGACTCCCCGCACGCACCCGTTCACAATTTCAATCGGCACCGCCCGCCCGTCCACCGTCGCCGTCCAGCCCGGAAACCAAGTATCCGCCACCACGAACAGGCTCCTCTCTCCCTCGGTCACCACGCGCCACTCCATTAGCGAATCGCCAATCCGTTCGCTCTCCACCCGACCCTCGCTTAACACCTCTGTCTTTGTCGCCCCCTCCACCATCGCCTGCTGAACCGGATCAAACCCTCCAGCCTGCGCCCACAACCTCTGCGCCGCCGCAAAATCCGCCACCGGCACCACCTCCCGCACAAATCGAAACCGCCGCAGCGCTGCCGGATTCTCAAATACCGTAACCCCCTCCCGCGACGCAGCCAACTCCACATACCCCTTCGCCCCGCGCACCGCCGCCGCGCTCTCCGCCACCTTCGTCAATACAAACCGAACCCCCAACGACGAAACCAACTCCCGCCTCGCCACCAGAACTTCGCCCCCCGCCCCGTTCAACGCAAACCCCGTCAGCGCCTGATATCGTTTCATCCACATCGGCGTATAGTCGTTCGTCGCGTTCAAACCATACATCATGCTCTGCAACGGATACGCCTCGCCCACTTGGGGATCAATCGCCAGAATTCGCTCGTGCACCGGATCATAGCCCTTCTCGAACAGGTAACGAATCTCGCTCTTCCGCTCTCGCCCGTACAGCGTCGCCGTATTCGGGTTCGCGTAGATCGTCCGATTCACGCTCCAAACGTCCAAGAGCAGCACCGCCGCCCACACCCATCCCGGCGCTCGCCGCCATAGACAAACCCCCGCCGCCCCCCAAGCCACCACCGGAAACACCATCGTCGGATGCAGCCACGCCGTGTTCACCTCTCTCCAGTGCGCCGCCGACAACCCCGTTACCGCCACATTTACCGAATCGTAGATCGGCACCACAACCGCCCACCCCAATCCCGCCGCCACCATCACCCCGACCACCCCAAAACTCCAACGCCGCCTCCCCTCCAACCTCTCAAATCCCATCGTCGCCAGCACGCTCACCGCCAGCGCCATCTCCTGGCTGTGCCGCCCCGCCGCCCGGAAAAGGTTGTATCCCGGCACCCGAAACAAAACCTCCTGCACCGGTCCAAAGCCCAACGAAAGCCCCGCGCTCACCACAAACACGCCCCCCCAAAACCAAGCATCCCGCCCCCGCGCCAGCCCCGCCAAGACCAGCGGCACCAAACCACAATAAAGGAATACCTCCACCAACTGCGCATCCTTTGCGTAGCTCGGCACCCCATGCATCCCCCCCAACACGGTCGGCACAATCAGCGCCGCCCAGTGCGCCCCCGGCAGCGAGTTCTCGCTAAACATCGCCAGGCTCAACGTCTCCCGCGTAATCTGCGGCAACATCTCCACCACCGCCATCAATTGCAACGAGCTCAACAAAAACCCCAGCAAAACCATCAGTCCTAACCCCGCCGTCGCCCGCCCCGCCCGGCCCTCGCTCCGCCAAAACCAGTACGGCACCACCACCATCAGTCCATACAACGTCACCTGCGGGAAACCGGCCAAGATCGAAAACGCCAACGCCACGCCCGCCCCGACGGCCTCCCGCCGCCCTCCCGTCGCATGGCGGGCCGCAAACAGTAACAGTAGCGGCAGCCAAATCGCCGTTGTCATCATCGCCTGATGCCCCTTATGAGCCACCAAAAAACCACCCGCCAAAAACGAAAGCCCCCCCAGAAACGCCGCCTCCCGCCCCCTGCCCAACTGCCTCATCCATAAGTAGAAAAAGAACCCGGCCATCGCGTAGTGTCCCAGCAGGAACAAGTTATATCCCAAGTTGTTCGGCAGCAGCCCCATCACCAGCAATCCCGGCGGATAAAAGGGCTGAAATTGGGTATTGGCAAACGAAAACTGCCCCAATTGCACGTTCTGGTTCCACGCTGACAAACTCGTCGCGAATAACTTCGAAGGCAGTCCCGCCGTGTAACTATCGCCGCCCCCGAGTAACTGCGTCCAGATGTTACTCTCCGACCCGTGCAATCCCCACGCCGCCAGTAAGTACAGCCCAAATATCGCCGCCCAGCGCCCCCACATCTATTTCGCGACCACAAACGCTCTGCCCGGCTCCAGGCCTCTCCCCGCGCCGTTGCCATCCATCGCAATCCCGTACAACTGCTTCCGCCCCGCGAATCCCTTCTGAAACGCCACTCCGAAATGAACCTCCAATCTTCCTCCGGTCCGCTCCAACCGCGTGCCCGCCGCCTTCAATTCGCACTGCCGATTGCTCACCGCCGCCTTGTCCCCCAACTCCTGACTGCCGCTCCCGTTGTCGTTCACCAGGCGCGCCTTCCCCGTCGCCACCTCGGCGATCAAGTAACAAGCCCCCGCCCCCGACGGCTCCGCATTCACCAGTGCCCCCAAAAACGCCGGCTCCGCCTTCCCGGCAGGCAACTCCAACGTCACCATCACCTCGTCCTTCGTTGCCGTCGTCTCCAACTTGCCAAACAGCGAGCTCGATTCCATCGGTGCCGCCGCCTTCTCCGCTGCCGGCTTCCCGCAACTCCAGATCATCCCCATCAAACCCACCGCTACGAGTCGATTCACCATCTACTTCTCTCCTACCTTCCGAAATCGAACGTTGCGCACCTGAATCGGCTTCTGGCTCAAGGTTGCGAACCGCAACTCGGCCCGCTCCGGCGCATCCGCTCCAGAATTCCAGCGGAACTCCTTTTGCTCAAACGCCTCGCCATAACGCTCCAGCAACGTGTTCTGCTCCCTATGATCGTATCCCGCACCCGCGTACAGATCAACACTCAGCGACTGCGCCGGCCCCGCCGGCCCCCTCACTTCAAAGTTCACCAGATAGTCGGTGCTTTTCTCCAGCGTCACCCCCCGCGCCAACACGCTCACCCCCCCCTCCGGCGTACACACCACCGCTTCTTGGCCCAACCCCTGCCGAACTTTGTCCATCGTCCACCCGGCCCACTCTCCCTCGCCCCCCGTGACCTTGACATTGCGCACCCGCAGCGGCCGCCGAGCCAGCGAAGCAAACCGCAGCCGCGGCCCCGGCGGAGCATCCGCCCCGCTATTCCACGAAAATCTCACCGGTTGATAAACTCCCGTATGCCGCCGCACCACCCCATTCTGCTCCGCATGGTCATATCCCCCACCCCCGTACAAATCCACGCTCAACTCCTCGGTCGATCCCGCCTCACCCTGCACCTCAAACTCCACCGTGTAATCCGAATTCGGCTTCACCAGGACGTCATGCTCAACTAAACTCACCTGCTTCCCATCGGAAACCAAAATCCCTTCCCCGTCCGGCCCTATCCCCGCCATCGACATCGCCCAGGTGGACCAAGGCGAATGGCATAACGCGTCCACCGGCCGCCGACCCGTTAACCGCCCCACCACGTCCCCCAGCCTCGGATCCTCCGCCACCAGAGCCGACTGTATCGCCGGTGCCTGCCGTTGCAACCACGCCGAAACCGCCACGCCCCCCGCGCTCACTAGCACCATCACTGCCCCCGCCACCAGCCACTCTCTCCGCCCCAGCCAACCCAAGCCCGCCGCAGCCATCCCATACAACGGCACCAACATCGCCACGCCATAGCGGCTCTCAATTAGCATCCAACTGTGCAACCCCAAGTGGCTCAGGATCAGCAACCCAGTCAAGATCACCGCCCCCTGTTCTCCCACCGTCAACTCCCGCCGCCTCCACCACGCGCTCCCCATCGTCAACAGGCCCAGCGCGACCGCCGCCCAGTTCGCCCCCACGACATACGGCGAATACCACGGTGCCAAATTCTCGACATACGGCAACGGAAAGTCCTGGTCAAAAAGAGCAAAAACATGAATCACCCAAGTCTTCAGCCCCTCCTTCGGATGCCGCCAATACCACTCCGTCGGGTCCAACATCCCGCTCTCCACGTCAACGAAAAACGGATTCTCGTACTTCACCCGCGGATCGGTTCCCGGCGCAATCGACGTGGCGTATTTCAGGAACATCACGCCCATCTTTTCCTGCAAAGCCACCAGTCGTGTCGCGACCAACGGCGTCGACACCCCATGATAAAGCTGGTTGTTCCGATACTGCGGCCACCACGGAATCAAAATGCAAACGAGCCCCAGCACCGCTAGCCACTGCCGCCGCCACAACGCAAGAACCGCCACCAACCCCCAAACCGGAACCATGAAAAGGTTCGCCGGTCGCACCATCACCATGAACCCACAGGCCAAGCCGGCCACTATCCATAACCATCCCGGCAACCGCTCCGCCCAAGCCGCAATCGCGCACGCCAGCACAAACGTCCCCATCGATAGCGACAAACTCTCAGTCAGGAAATAACCCGGATATAACAGCGCAAATGGGTGCGCCACCACCGCCGCATACCCCGCCACCGCGGCCCACCGGCGCACCCCGGCTCTCCGCAACGCCCACCACAAACTCACCGCCGCGCCAAAATGCAGCCCCAACTGCATCCCAAAAACCACCCCCCGATCCGACCACTCCATCGCCCTCCCCAACTGCCACACCAAGCTCAAAAACCACGGGTACCCGTAGGTCCGCAGCTCCGATAAATAAAACTTCGAAAATATCCCGCCCACTCGGATATCCTCGGCGATCACCCGGTACCCCTCCGCGTCGTGTATGACCGGCACCCCAACCGTATGCCATCCATACAAAACGGCCAGCAAAACCGCCAAGCCGGTCGCCAACCAGAACACATGCTTCTCGGATAAATGGAACCGCCGAAATGGACTTCGCAACCCTTCATCTTATCAATAAAATAGTTACGAACCTTTTTCGAACTGTTCCGTATACTTACTGGAGTTCACTATGCACAA
Source organism: Acidobacteriota bacterium (assembly GCA_031412835.1). Classification (GTDB taxonomy): domain Bacteria; phylum Acidobacteriota; class Terriglobia; order Bryobacterales; family Bryobacteraceae. The sequence continues at coordinate 6,576 of JANODS010001432.1, forward strand.
TCTCCGTTTCGCCCTCCGTACCCTCCGCCAAACCCCCATCGTCTCCCTCGTCGCCATCCTCTCCCTCGCCTTCGGAATCGGTGCCAATACGGCCATCTTCTCCCTCTTCGAACAGGTCCTCCTTCGCGCCCTTCCCGCCACCAACCCCGACGAACTCGTCAACCTCACCGCCAACGGCCCCCGCGGTGGCAGCAACTCCACCAATAACGCCGGCAACACCGAATCGATCTTCAGTTACCCCATGTTCCGTGACCTCGAACGCGGCCAAACCGTCTTCACCGGCATCGCCGCCCATCGCAGCTTCGGCGCCAACCTCGCCTACCAGGGCAACTCCTCCTCCGCCCAGGGCAGCTTCGTATCCGGTTCCTACTTCCCCATCCTCGGCCTCCGCCCCGCCCTCGGCCGCCTCCTCTCTCCCGCCGACGACGAAACGCCCGGCGCCCACCGCCTCGTCGTCCTCAGCCACGCCTACTGGACCGAAAAATTCAGCCAAAGCACCCAAATCCTCAACCAAGCCCTCCTCGTCAACGGAGTTCCCCTCACCATCGTCGGCGTCGCCCCTCGCGATTTTCGAAGCACCACCCTCGGTGCCTCTCCCGAAATCTTCGTCCCCATCAGCCTCCGCGAAACCCTCACCCCAGGCTGGAAAGGCCTTACCAATCGCCGAAATTATTGGATCTATCTCTTCGCCCGCCGCAAGCCCGGCGTCACGCTCGAACAAGCCCAAGCCGGCATCAACAGCAACTTTAAGGCGATCCTCAAAGACGTCGAACTTCCCCTCCAAACCGGTGCCAGCGACCGCTACCGCCAACGCTTCGTCGACCAATCGATGACGCTCCTCCCCGGCGCTCAGGGCCAAAGCAGCATGCTCCGTCAAGCTCGAACCCCTCTCCTCCTCCTCATCGCCATCACAGCCATCGTCCACCACATCG
>JANODS010001433.1:0-2010 GCA_031412835.1 Acidobacteriota bacterium
CAACATTTCAAGTCCGACTCTTTCAGTCCTACATAGAGTTTAGCTTCGTCGGCTCGATTCGTCAAGCCCACTCGTTTAAATGGAACAACTTAAATCCCGGTAAGAATAGTCCACGATCCGCTCTGTATACTGGATGCGTTGAGGGTATGCCAGGATTCTGGAAATCAGACGCCGCCTTTTCGGCCTTCGGCGGTGGAGGTTTTTCACCCTCCTGCCGATATGCCCCTTATGGGGTAGATGTGTCATCCTTATCGGAAGGCGATTTTAGAATGATTAGAAATCCGCTCTTTTCAAATTCCCTCCCCACTTTCGCTGAATGATACGACTTTTTCGAGTTTTCATACCGACCAGTGTTCTGGCCCTGCTGCTGTCGGAAGTCGTGTTGATTTACTTCTCGTTGATTTCGGCGTCGTTGCTCGTCAACGATCTGGATCCCGAATTTTTCCTTCTGGAACAGGACGGCCTGTTTCGGATCTCGATCGTCGTGGTCAGCATTGTGATTGGGCTTTATTTTCAGGACTTGTACAACAATCTGCGGGTCCGGAGCCGGATGTTGCTGGTGCAGCAGTTTTCGATGGCGATAGGGATTGCCTTTCTCTTTCAAGCCTTGCTGACATATGTGAATCCGACCTACATGCTGGCGCGTTGGCTGATGATTTACGGTTCCATTGTGATGCTGGTGTTGCTGCCGGTTTGGAGATTGGCATTTTTGCGACTGGTGTTTTCGGCCCTGGGTCAGATATCGATGCTGTTCGTCGGCACCTCGTCCGTGTTAGCTGAGATTGGGGAGCGCGTGGCTTCCAGGCCGGAATTGGGGTTGCAAATACTGGGCTATCTCGACGACGGGAGCGGCAATACCCTGCCTGACAGCATTCCGCGTTTAGGCTCGATGGACGACCTGCGAGCGGTAACCGAGGAGAAGAAACCGGACCGGATCATCGTCGGGATGTCGGAACGGCGGGCTCGAATGCCGGTTTACGAGCTATTGGACCTGCGGCTGTCTGGAATTCACGTTGAAGAGGCCTCGCTTTTGTACGAGACGACGTTCGGGCGGGTTTCCACTCGTGACCTGCGTCCGTCCCAACTGGTGTTCTCGAGGGAGTTGGGTCCAGCACCGTCGAGCGTAGCGGTGCAAGCGGTGTACTCCTGGGTGTTGGCGTTGATCGGTCTTGCGGTGTTTGCTCCGGTGATGGTCGTGGTCGCTTTGCTCGTGCGCCTGACCTCGCCGGGGCCGATTCTTCACCGGCAAACGCGGGTGGGATTGAAGGATGTTCCGTTTACAGTGTTTAAGTTTCGTTCGATGCGAGCCGACGCCGAGGCAAGAACCGGAGCCGTTTGGGCGAAGAAGAACGATCCCCGAATTACATCGATTGGGAAATATCTTCGACTCTTTCGGTTGGACGAACTGCCCCAGTTTTTTAACGTTCTGCGGGGCGAAATGAGTTTCGTCGGTCCTCGCCCGGAGCGTCCGGAGTTTGTGCAGGCGCTCTCTGAGAAGATTCCTTTTTACCGGCAACGGCATTTTGTAAAGCCAGGGATCACGGGGTGGGCGCAGATCAATCACAAGTATGGCGATACGGTGGAAGACACGATCACGAAGCTAGAATACGACCTGTACTACATCAAACACATGTCGCTCTCGATCGACCTCTATATTGTTGTCAACACTTTGAAGACCGTACTTCTGGGGCGGGGCGCACAATAAATTGACCTCTGCGGCTCCAGAGTTTAGAATGGGATACGGCTCCTTGAGCGGGGGTAACTCAATGGTAGAGTCTCAGCCTTCCAAGCTGTTGGTTGCGAGTTCGAATCTCGTCTCCCGCTCCAATAAACCATCTGCCGCGGGTCGACAGAAGGCGTCCGGATAGGATTCTGCCGATGCGCCTTTCCATTCTCGTTCCCGTATACAACGAGAGAACCGTGGTTCGGGCTAGCCTCGCCAAGGTATTGGAATCGCCGTTGCCGGTCGGACTGGAGCGCGAGATCATTCTGGTCGACGATTGTTCGACC
>JANODS010001434.1:0-4506 GCA_031412835.1 Acidobacteriota bacterium
CGCGGCTGAGATTGGCAGTGGGCTCTTTACCCGGAATTATGTTTCGATAATAGGATCGTGGTATCATTAAGACATGAACGTTTTTCGTGTCCTATTGGCTTTGGTTGCCGCCTCCGTCTTTTGCTTCGGGGAACCGAAGCCCGCCGTCGGAAATGTAGAGGGGAAGATTACGTTGCAGGCGACGGGCAAGGCTTTGCACCACGTTTCGGTGCTTCTGCTGCCTTTAGGCCGGGTGATGGAAACGGACGACGACGGCAAATACCAGTTCTCCGAGGTGCCGGTTGGTCGGTATGACTTGGTGGCGTCAGTGAATGGGCTGACGGGGGGACGGGTTTCGGTGACGGTAGTGGCCGGGGGCTTGGCGACGGCTGACTTTTCCCTCGCGATTTCACCGATACGGCAGGAGATTACGGTGACCGCTTCGGGACGGCCGGAGACGACGCTCGAAGCTTTCAGCGCGGTTTCATCGATCGACACGCTGGATTTGGCTACTAAGGCGGCGACGTCTCTAGGAGATGTATTGGACGGGCAACCGGGCGTCGCCAAGCGCAGTGCGGGGCCGGGCACGGGGCGGCCGGTGCTGCGTGGGTTTGATGGTGACCGGGTTCTGATTATGCAAGACGGGGTGAGGACGGGGACGTTGTCGGCACAGTCGGGGGACCATGGCGAACCGGTGGATCCGCAGTCACTCGAACGGGTGGAGATTGTACGAGGGCCGGCGACTCTGCTCTATGGTTCGAATGCGATTGGAGGCGTCGTGAATATGGTAACGGGGCACCATGAGGCGCAGTCGGCGGGGCATGAGGGGCTGCACGGCTACCTTTCGACGCTGGGGGGGACGAACAACTCTTTGGTCGGGGGAAGTGGAGGGCTGGACTATGGCTTCGGGCGTTGGGTGATCCGGATGGGCTCGGGCGGGCAGCGGACTTCGGACTATTCGACGCCGGAGGAGCGGATTGAGAACTCGGCGGCGCGGACTTATTCGGGGCAGGCGGGGCTGGCCCGTTATGGCGAGAAGAACTGGTTCAACCTGAGCTACAACACACAGCGAGGGACGTACGAGATTCCGTTGAGCGAGGAGCGAACGCGGCTGCCGTTTACTCGGCAGGGCGTGCGGTTGACGGGCGGATTCCGGGCCTTGAATCGTCCGATTGAAGGGATTCAGTACAGCTACAGCTACACCGACTGGAAGCATGACGAGGTGGCGGACGGGGAGGTGGAGAACCAGTTTTTCAACAAGCAGTCGGACTATCGGGCGGTGTTTGAGCAGCGGCGGTCGGGCCGGTTGTCGGGGAGTTTCGGGGGATGGGGATTGCGGCGGGACTATAAGGCCGTGGGCGCGGAGGCGATTACTCCGCCGACGATTCAGAACGCGCTGGCTGGATTCGCGGTGGAGACGTTGACGATTTCGGATCGGGTGCGGATGCAGTTTGGCGCGCGGGTGGAGAACAACCGGTTTGGGCCGCAGGGTTTGGCGAAGCGGTCGTTTACGGGGCTGTCGGCGTCGGCGGGGGTGAACGCGGGGATTTGGAATGGCGGGGTGTTTGTGGCGAACTACAACCATTCGTATCGGGCACCGGCGATTGAGGAGTTGTATGCCAATGGGCCGCATGTGGGGAATTTGACGTTTGAAATTGGCGATGCGAAGTTGCGGCGGGAGCGGGGGGATGGGTTGGATATTTCGTTGCGGCACACGTCGAACCGGGTGCGGGCGGAGCTGAACTACTTCTACTATCGGATGCGGGATTTTGTGTTTTTGGCCCCTACGGGAGCGGAGGAGGACGGGTTGCGGGTGGCGGAGTACAAGCAGGCGAACTCCCGGTATACGGGGGTGGATGGGCGGGTGCAGGCGGGTTTGCATAAAAATGTTTGGTTGAATCTGGGCTTTGATGCGGTTCAGGCGGAGTTGACGGGGTTGGGACTGCCGCTGCCGCGGATTCCGCCGGTGCGGGGACGGGTGGGGTTGGACCTGCGCTGGCGGGGGCTGAGTGTGGCACCGGAGGTGGTGCTGGCCGATCAGCAGACGCGCATTTATTCGACCGAGACGGAGACAGCGGGATATGCGATGGCGAGCGTGCGGGGGACGTATGTGTTGACCCGTCAGCATGCGATTCACCTGTTTGGGGTGAACGTTTTTAACGCGGGGAATCGGCTGTATCGGAACCATCTCTCCTTTATCAAGGACACCGCGCCGGAGATTGGACGGGGCGTTTCGGTGAGCTATTCGGTGCGGTTTTTCTAGGCAAGCTGATACCTTAAGAAGATGGTTTCTGTTCGCGGTCACGTGCTCCGCATGGCCGCGATGGCGTGGCCGATTATTGTTGCCGAAATCGGCTGGATGGCCATGGGGTTGGTGGACACGCTGATGGTGGGTCCGTTGGGGAAGGCGGCGATAGGGGCCGTGGGCGTGGCGAACATCCTGTACGACACGTTTGGGATTTTTTCGTTGGGGTTGCTGTTAGGATTAGACCCGTTGGTGGCGCAGGCGTTCGGCGCCAAGCGGCTGGAGGAGTGCAACCGGTATCTTCGGCAGGGGGTCTGGCTGGCGCTGTTTCTGACGCCGCCGACGATGGCGATGGCTTTGAGTTTGCCCTGGTTGATGCGCTGGATTGGGGTGCAGCCGGAGGTGCGGTCGTTGGCGGAGCCCTACATCGTGGCTTTGTCGACAGGGACCTTGCCTCTGCTGCTGTACGCCGCGTTTCGACGATTTTTGCAGGGGACGAATCGCGTGAAGCCGGTGATGGTGGCGTTGGTTTCGGCGAACTTGATCAATGCCGGGGCGAACTATTGGTTGATTTATGGTGGGTGGGGCCTGCCGGCGTTCGGGGTGACGGGGTCCGGATGGGCTACGGCGTTGGCGCGGGTGTTTTTGGCTGGGATGCTGATTGCGGCGACGCGGACCGATGACATTACGGGGCTGTGGCGGACTTGGGCGAAGCCGAAGGCGGGTGAGTTGCGGGAATTGCTGCGGCTGGGGGCTCCGGCGGCGGGGCAGATCGGGCTGGAGATTGCGGTGTTTGGGGCGGCGACGTTGCTGGCGGGGCGCTTGTCGACGGTGTCGCTGGCGGCGCATCACATTGGGTTGAACTTGGCGAGCATGACGTTCATGGTGCCTTTGGGGATCTCGTCGGCGGGGGCTGTGGTGGTGGGGCAGGCGTTGGGGAGGAGCGAGCCGAGGGAAGCGAAGCGGGCGGGATGGGTGGCGGTGGTTTTCGCGGGTGGGTTTATGGTGGTGGCCGGGTTGGTGTTTGCGTTTGCTCCGCTGGTGGTGTTGGGGGCCTTCACGTCGGACCCGGAGCTTTTGCTGATCGGGACGGGACTGTTGCGGATGGCGGCGGTGTTTCAGCTTTTCGATGGATTGCAGGTGGCGGCGACGGGGGTATTGCGGGGGGCGTCGGAGACGCGGTTGCCGATGGTGGCGAACTTGGTGGGGCATTGGGTGTTGGGGCTGCCGTTGGGCTACTATTGGGCTTTTTAGGGGGGGATGGGGGCGGTGGGATTGTGGGCGGGGCTGTCGGTGGGGTTGGTGGTAGTGGCTGTTTTGTTGGTGGTGCATTGGTGGCGGCTGCCGATTGAGCGGCTTACAAAGTCGCGAGGGTGAATGGGCCGCGGCTGTGTCATTCTTAGGAAATGGGCCAGTATTGGCGGCGGCTGAAAAGGGCGATCAAACCGAGGATTTCGCAGCGGTTTACGGCGGCGGGGTTCTGGTTTACGATCACGGTCTTGCTGACTGGAATCGCGGCGTTTCTTTCGGGAAACAACTTGATTTTTCTGATTCTGTCGGCGTTGCTGGCTACATTGCTGGTGAGTGGGAATTTGAACCGTTTGACGTTGGCGGGGTTGGAGGTGGAGTTTCAGCCTCCGGAGCATCTGTTTGCGCGGCGGAGCGAATCGGGCCGGTTCGCCGTTCGCAATACGAAGTGGTGGTTTCCGAGTTTCGCGTTGCGTTTGTCGAGCCGGGATCGCGACGGGATGGGCAAGCCGGTATTTATTCCGTTGATTGCTTCGGGCGAAACGGTGGAGTTTTACGCCGACGTGCGATTCGATCACCGGGGTTTGTATCGGGAGAACGGGTTCCAATTTACGTCGCGATTTCCGTTTGGATTTGCGGAACGAAGGGCGAAGGCGACGCTGCTGGCCGATGTGCTGGTGTATCCGGAGTTGCGGAGCGTGCACCTGGAGAATTCGGTCTTCGTAGAGCTGTTGGCGGAGGCGGAGGCGCGGCGGCGAGGACGGGGGACGGAGTTCCACCAACTGCGGCCGTATCACGTTCAGGAAGACGCCCGGCACATCGATTGGCGGACGTCGGCAAGGCACGGGGCGATGTATTTGCGGGAGTTCGCCGTGGAGGAGCAGCAGGACGTAGAGTTCTGGCTGGACCTGGGCGGGTGGAGCGACTATGGCTTCGAGGTCGCGGTTCGGGCGGTAGCGGCGCAGATGTTTGAGTTGACGCGTTTGGGGATCAATGTGCGCTTAAAGACGCAGGCGCGGGAGTTGGCGGTTCCG
>JANODS010001435.1:0-2915 GCA_031412835.1 Acidobacteriota bacterium
CGGAAAGGACTTGCAGACCACCGTCGAATTCTCCTACGGCGGCCCGGAGGGAACGGTTTCCGCGACCAGCGAAAACACGGACGCGGTTCTCGTCGCGTCATCCCCCTCGCAAACCGGCCGGTCGTCGCTTGTTTTAAGCCCACAAAACGGCACCAACAGCCGATACTCCTTTCAGCTCCAAGGCCTCGGCGATTCCGGAGAAAGCGTCGTCATCGTTCGCTACCCGGGTGGCGAACATCGAATCCGCGTCGCCGCCGCCCCCTCGGGCATCGGTCTTCGCCCCACTTTCCCCGGCTCGAGCAGCTTCGACCTAGGATTTGAGTTTGCGACGTACTACCTGGACGACCTCACGGGCACTCCGCTGCGGCAACAGGCCATCATACCCGGAAAGAAATTCGATATCACCTTTCGCATCACCGGGGCTGCCGGACAACTCTCCCGGAACGCCGCCATCTTGGATGGCACCACCCCTTCCGTTGAGGTCAGCGTATCGCTCCCTCTCTCGGGCCAGGAGTCCGTGCTCGTTGCGGAAGCCGCCGGTCGGACCCTCCGGCAGATCTTGCGGCGCCCCACTAATCGCTTCAATGCAGTGGCGGCCGTCTCGCTCATGCGGGACACTCTCAACACCATGTCCGTTTCGAGCCCTCCCATCTATTCCGGTCAATCCCCCCGCGCTACCGCCACCAGCTCAGACCCCGATGCGGTGCTGCTCAGCCTCTCCCCCGACGAACCGGGACGTGCCTCCGTCGATTGGCCCGGCAATGCCAATTCCGTCGTGCTCTACCTCCATGGCCTCAAGGATTCGGGCACGGTGCCGGTCATCGTCGAAGCCGCGGGTTTCGAAACAGCCGAAATACTCGTCATCCTATCGCCTTTGCGCTTCACCTGGGAACTAGGTCGTTTCTCCTCCGTCGACAGCATCGCGCTGCCCGTCGACGGCTCCATCAATGGCTCCACCCGAGTCAATGCCCCGGCCCTCCGCCCCGGCATTGGTCCATCACGCTACACGCTCAGAACCTCCGATCCCACCGTCGCCACCGTTTCTCCCGCCACCATTCAACTCTCCAATCCTCCCGTCGCCAGCAGTGTCACCCTCCAGGCCCGACGGCCCGGTTCGACGGATTTGATCCTCGAGCGCGAAGGCACTTCGATCATCAGCGCCCCGCCCATAGCCATCACCGTCCACAACGTGGCCGTGTCGCCGCCCTCCGTGACGAAAAGAACACTCGGTGCCAATATGCAGGAGATTCTGCGCATCCCGCTCAGCCAAGCGAACCCCAACGGCGCAATTGCCACCGTGCGCAGTTCCGACCCGTCCCTCCTCGTCATCTCCCGCAATCCGTCCGTGGTCGGCGCGGGTTCGCTCGCCGTGGCCATCCAATCGGGTAGTCCCGCCGGGGAAGTATTCATCCAAGCCCTGGCGGCCGAAGGCGCGGTGCTTGTTACAGCCTCCATTCCGGGCTTCGCCGACCAGCAATGGCTCGTGCGACTCGTGCCCTCTTGGTTTACGCCCCAACTCTCCCCCTTCACCGGCGAAATCACCGTCGGGGATACCCTTCGCGTTTCGGCCCTCCTCGAATCGGGCGAGTTTGGCGGTGGCGGAGCGCTGCGGCCCGGCTTGGGTCCGCTACTATTAGGCATCGTCGTCGCAAATCCGAGTCTTGTCCGACTCGCGGCACCCACCTTGGCCCTTCCGGACGGAGACTCCTCAACGGTCGTCAACGTGGAAGGTGTCGCCCTCGGTTCCTCTCTGCTCAGCTTCGAGCAACCACCCGGCTTCGGCCCCATCCCGATGGGGCAGGGCCGAGCACTCCTGCAAGTAGTGCCCCGGAAGATCGGGTTCGAATGCGAGGGCCGCACGTCACCCCTGGCGCTCGGTCGCGATTCCCAAGTCAACTGCCGGATCAGCGGAGGACCGCCGGGAACCGTCTTCGACGCCGTCTCGTCAGACCCCACCCGGCTTTTGCTCGCCACAAATCCAACCGTCCTCGGCTCCGGCCGGCAGACCTTCACGAGTTCTCCGGAGTCGCGGCTAACTCTTCAGGCGCTTTCCGCCACGGGCACCGTGGAAGTCGTCGTGTCCGCCCCCGGCTTCGATGACCTGCGGGTCTCGGTCGTGCTCCGGCGTCTGGAGGTGGTTCCAAACTTATCTTCCCTTTCTTTAGCCAGAGGAACGACGGGGACGCTCCGACTGCAATTAGTCGCTCTAGACATTGACCGAACCCGCCAGAGACCCACGACCGCGCGAACCGGTGCAACCATTCGTGTGGAGGCAACCGTATCTCCCGCCGGCATCGTCTCGCTGGCGTCACCATCAGTCACTTTCGTTGCCGGAGCCGAGTTCGCCGAAATAGCGTTGCGTGGCGACGCATCCGGCACCGCCCTGATCCAACTGTCGAGTCCCGACGGACTCGTCGATCCTACTCGCGGCCGCATAACGGTCGTCGTGCAATAAAAACACAACCCACAGCTCGCGTAGTTCCGACTGTTCAAATTTATTTCTCGTTTGTTTTTAAAAACTTGAAAGAAACCAGTGCGGGAACGCGGACAAATCGCAAGATAAGATAAAACCAGATTAAGCCCACTGTGCCCTCCCGGCGCGGCGGGCTTTTCTATTTTCAAAAGGAGCGTCCATCATGTCGAAGGAACCAACGGAAGAAGAAAAAAAGGCCCGCCGCGCCGAAATCAACCGCCAAAATGCCCAAAAAAGCACCGGACCAAAAACCGAGGCCGGAAAAAGGAACTCCCGGCTCAACAGTCTCAAAAACGGCAGCCGAACCGTCGTCGTTGACTTCACGGACGCCTGTGGGCTTGCCCTGCTCTCCGGCGAAGACGCGGCCGAATATCGCAGCATGACGGCTGAATACTCGCGCTATCTCTCACCCGGAAATCGTGTCGAATATGGCCTCGTCCAA
>JANODS010001436.1:0-13934 GCA_031412835.1 Acidobacteriota bacterium
TCGCGCACCGCGTATCGTCAGGGCTGGTTTTCTTTGTTGCGGACCCTGGTTTGGGCCGAACGTTGGGATGACATTCTAAACTCCTCGATGTTACCGACCGTGGCAAAACCTCGGGAAGTCGCCTGGACCCATTGGGCCCGCGGTCTGGCGTACTTGGCGAAGGGCGATGTCACCCAAGCGCGAAACGAAGCCAAAGGCATGCGCGCCGCCTTACTCGATTTTGAAACGCGGAACAAATCCAAGTACCCGAAGGAAATGGGAGTGGCCGAACAGGAGTTGTTCGGGCAACTGACTCTAGCGTCTGGCAAGACCGGACGAGGGCTGAAGATCCTGTCCGAGGTTTCAATGGCTGAGAGGTCGTTACGCTACAACGAGCCGCCTTACTACCCGCGCCCGGTGGCGCTGGCTTGGGCGGACGCGGCTGCGAAGGCCGGCAAATTGAAGGATGCCGAAAAGGCCTACCGCATCGCGCTCGAAGAGTTCCCTGGCCTTGACCGGGCCGAGCGCGGTTTGAAACTATTACAGACCCGCGTGAAGTCTGGCTCGAAGTTGGCGGATGGCGGAGTCGAATAGCGTTAAAATCGTCGGCGGTGGTTTGGCGGGCTGCGCGGCGGCGTTAGCGGCTTTGCGCCAGGGAGCGCAACCGACGATTTTCGATCCGGCCCGGGTGGCCCGGCACCGCGTCTGCGGCGAGTTTCTGAGTCCGGAGGTGCGCCAGTCGCTCGAATCGCTGGGGGTTTGGGACGCGGCGGAGGCTTGGTCGCCGGCGCTGATGTCCAGCATGAAGGTGCACTTCGGGCGGCGGGTTTGTGCCGATCGGTTGCCGGAACCGGCGATCGGATTGAGTCGGCTACGCCTTGACCATCTTCTGCGCGAGGCCGCGATGCAACGAGGGTGCGGGTTCGTGGCGGAGCGAGCGGGCCCTGACCCGGGATGCGTACTCGCCACGGGGCGGCAGGCGACGCCCCCGTCGGGCGACCGCATTTTCGGATTCAAAGCTCATTTTTCGGGCCCGGTTGGCGACGCGGTGGAACTCTATTTTGGCGATCAGTTCTACGTGGGAGTGAACCCGGTGGAAGACGGAATCACGAACGTTTGTGGATTGGCGCCAGAGTCGCTGCTTCGCCGCGTAAACTTCAATTATCAGGCGCTTTTCGCCCTATCGGCGGCTCTTAGAGAAAGGACCGAGCCTTTGACGCAAACGATGGCGTGGCTCACCACCGGCCCACTTCTTTATGGCCGGACAATGCAACCGCTGGACGTCTATGCCGCCGGCGACGCGTTTTCCTTCATTGATCCGTTCACTGGGGCGGGAATGCTCAATGCGCTCGAAAGCGGACGGATGGCGGGCACCGCGGCGGCTCGGGCGGAATCGCCCGCGGCTTATCGGAACACGCTAAGCAAGCGGCTCGGTCGGCCTCTGTTCATGGCTTCCGTCTTTCGGAAGGCACTTGCCGCGGGGGTAGGGCAGATTCTCGCCCCGTGGATCCCAGGCCGCTGGCTGTTTTCCCTCACGCGGTTGGCCTAAAAAAGAAAGGCCGGTGAGCACTCGGAGGAAGATACTCACCGACGGGGCTAGTCGTGAGCCGCACAGGAGCGGATTCGGCCAACCAATTTTCGGTCGAGAAGGGGTTACCCCATCTGACCTACGAGTATATTACCCCCAAACGAGACGGATTGTATAGTACCCCATCATAAAGATTGTGAATAAAGATGCCGTCCAGAGGGTAATTGTGAACGGTAAACCGGTTTGTACGGCTTTCGGCATATGTTTGTAACGGAGATAGAGTACGGAAACCGCGATGACGGGCAACATCAGCGCTTGGGCGACCCCTCCAATTTTCACCATGCGGGTGGGATCGACGTTCAAGAAAAAGAGACCGACGGGGATGACGAGCAAGCCGCAGACGAACCGATTGCGCCATTTGATTCGTGCCGCGTAGTCGCCGCGGTCGAAAGCGCCAAGCAGACACGCCATGTCCGAATAGACTCTGGAGTTGGCCGCCGTCGCGGCAAAGATGGTCCCGTAAAGCGTCGCGCAAGCTCCGACGTAGAAGACCCACAGCGCCCACGACCCCAGGGTTTCCGTATACATTTTGGACAGCACGGCAATCATTTCGTTGCCCTTCGGGAGCAGGCCTTGGCTGTGAAGGACGCCGGCACCGAGAAGGTAAAAGGCCAGAGTGGCGATGGTATAAATCAGCATCGACGCCAGGATGTCCGTGTTCATGACCTTGACCCAGCCGAGGGCTCGCCGTTGCCAACCCGCGGAATCGTCCCGCGGGCCAGCGTAGCGCGCATAGCCTTTTTCGACGCACCAGTACGGATACATGAACAGTTCGGCCGCCCCGACTCCCGTAATGCCGAAGACGGCTACCGCCGTTCCCAGCCCTTCGCCGGGCAACTTGAAACTGAGTCCTTCGGCGATCTGCCGCCACGTGAAATACTGCGGTTTGCTAAAGAGGACGAGCGCGCACAGCAGCGTGATCATTGTAAACAGCCCGACCTTGATGGTCGCCAGGTGTTCGACCCGTTCATAGCCGCCGCCGAGCAGTAGCCAGAGCGACAGACCGAGCAGGGCAATCACCCACAGCGAGATCGTCACGCCGGGGACGAGCGTATGCAAGACCTGGGCAACCCCGGCGAACATAGCCCCGATCTGGAACATCGTCACCAGAACCATCACCGCCCACATCCAGACGACCCAACTGACGCCCAACCGTGGGCCGGGCACTAAATTGAACGAACCGAGGCCAGTTTTACCGGTGGCAATCGTAAACCGGCCCATCTCCGACTGCAACGCCGGCTTCAGAACGCAGCTAATGAGGATGATCCAGAGGGCGACGTAGCCGACCTCCGCCCCAAGCGAAGTGGTGGCGATGAGTTCGCCGCTGCCGACGATGGAGGCTGCCAGGATCATGCCGGGGCCGATTCGACGAAGGATCTGGGTGAACCGCCGGGGTGGTTCGGCGACGTCCTCATCGTGGTAGGCGTAGGGGTCTTTGATGATTGGTTTAGACATTGCAAGCGATGCGATTTGCGCTACGGAAGGGCATTGGCGAGGTACTGCGCTAGGTCGCCGCGGCTGACGGGGCCGATCTTGGCGGGCAGGGCAGGGAACTGGCGGGGGAACGTTTTCGTCCGCCAATCGGTCCAGAGCAGCGGCAGGTCGGCGTGGAACCAGTTTCGATGGTCGACGGCCATCCAGCCTTGTTCAATGGCCATGGTGATGGCTGCGGGGCGTTCGGCGGGTAGAGCGAACAGGGTAGCCAGTATTTGGGCCGCCTCACCGCGACTGACGGGGGCGTCGGGAGAGGCGTGAAGATCGTAGGGGCTGACGGGGTAAAGGCCACGTTGGGCGGTAAGTTGGATGGCGGGGAAGCGGGGATGCGAAGGTGCCAGATCATCGAACCAGAAAAGCGGGATTCCGGCGGCGGTGAGTTCGCGGTCGAGCGTTTGGTTCGGTCCGAGAGTGGCGAGTATTGCGGCGGACTCTCCGATGTTCCATTCAATGGGATGGAGCCGATAAGCACCGTTGGCCAGATGGGTAACGCCGATGTTCTTTCCGGCGGGAAGAAAGTTCTCGATGGGGTCTTTGGGTTGCAGCGCGCCGAGGGGGATTTGAAAGGGGCGCGGCATCATCATGCGGCCTTTTTCGTTGGCGCCACAAGGGTGAATATCCACCATGTAGAAGCCGGTGCCGACCGAGGCGGGGAAGTGGCGGGCGCGGGGTCCGGGCTGAAATTCGGCGACGATATCTTGCTCGCGAACGGTCTCCCGGGCGACCATGCGGCGGCTCTCGCGAATGTAGGGGACCATCGAAAGGCCGTCGGTGGTCCCCATTTGCTCGGGCAGCAGCTTCATTTCCGGATGGCCGAGATCGTAGTGGAGCCAAGCGAGAAAGGCGTAGGAGGTCCGCTTGGCCTGCTGGAGGATGCGGGCTTGGTCGGCGGGGGAGCGATCAAGGATGGACTCTTCGTGGTAATCCTGCCGGGGCCAATTCATCAGGGCGATGTTTGGGCTTTTCACCCGACGCCAGGAGAAGAACGGCCGGGGAGACATGTTGTTGGGGACCGGGGCATCGTCGCCGTACATGCTATAGAGCACTTCGCCTTTCCAGCCGTAGTCGGAGGGATAGTTCATGCGCAAGCTGAAGTTTTGGCGTTTGACGATCGAGTCGTGCTCGGCCAGTTTGGGCAGGGCGTGATTTTCGCCGGGTCGGGATTCGATGATGAAAGGGTAAGTGAAGCTTTGGACGCAGGCGGGGTTGGGCTTGTCGGGGGCATGGGGCTCGCCGGTCTGGGCGCGGCTTTCGGCACCGAGGATGTAAGGCACCCCGGCGAGCGGCAGGAGATCGCCCATTTCAGTCGAGTCGAGGACGTAGCCGGGCGTGATGCGGACGAACTGTTTTGAGTCCAAGTTCACGGCCAGAGCGGCGGTGAGACGGTTGCCGACTCGGGTGAGTTCGACGATCTTGGTGCGGCGGAGGACGGTGATGTTCGACCGGCTGGCCAACATTTCGTCAAGGATTTTGACAGCGACTTTCGGTTCAAAACAGAGGGAGGACACGTAGCAGGCGCCAGGGTTTGCGGTGCCGCCGTAGGCACCGCGCAGCCGCTGGCGGAACTGCAAATAGGTGAGCGGCGCGCCGGTGATTTCAATAAATTTGTGTTCGTCGAGGGCGGAGACGCCGCCCGCGGTGGCTTGGCCACCAACCCAAGTTGACTCCTCGGTGAGGCACACGGAGCGGCCGCGGTCCGCGGCGCGAATGGCCCCGGCGACGCCGCCCATGCCCGCGCCGGCGATGAGGATGTCGCAGGCCACGGTGCGCGGTTGCGCGGGTGCTTCCAGGCGATAGACGGCTACTTGCGGGTCGCCGTTGACGGGAACCCGTTCGACATCAAGCACGGTAAAAATCGTAGCCGCCAAAAGCGATAGAAACACAGATTCTGATTCTATCGTTATTCGCCAGTGAGGCGATCCACCCGTTGCCCGAAAGCCTCGATTTGGACGGCGGTCGGCTCGGCTACGAACCTCTCAGGCGACCGCAAGTCGGTACGCCATCGCTGCGCCCGACCCAGGCACCCTCGCCGTGCAGATGCCGATAGCGTCAAAATGCCGATCAGTTCCGAGGTACGAAGCGATCGCCGCTACGGAAGCGAACGATTTGATTCGATCCTCATTCGCCCGTCAGGCGGTCCACAAGTTGCCCGAGATGCTCAATCTGAAAGTCCGGCGGCTCGGCGACGAACGTCTCCGGCTGAAAACCCCAAAGACAACCGCAAGCCTGCACGCCCGCGTTGCGGGCCGTGCGAATATCGACCGACGAATCGCCCACCATGATCGTCTTCGCCTTGCTGATCCCCGTCTCCCCAAGCAGCGTCAAAATACCGATCGGATCCGGCTTCTTCTTCGGTTCGAAGCTGTTCCCGCCATAAATGCGCACGAAATGCTGACCGAGGCCAAGTTGGGCCATCATCCGTTCCGAGAATCGGACCGGCTTATTGGTCAGAACCGCCAACGTGTGACCCTTGGTCCGCAGACGGTCGAGGGCCTCGCGCACGCCCTCATAGAGCACGGTTTTGTCGAGCATATGAGCGCCGTAATACTCAATGAAGAACTTGTGGGCGCGTTCGACCTTCTCCTTGGTCGCCGCATCCCCGAGCGCGCTTTGAATCAAGGCCAGCGCTCCACGGCCGACGTATTTGGCGACCAGCTCTCCGGGAAGCGGAGCCATGTTCATGTAGCCGCGGGTGGCGTTGACGGAGTCGATCAGGTCTTGTTTGGAATCGACGAGCGTGCCGTCGAGGTCGAAAATCAAAAGGTTCATGGGGCTATTCAATGCGACGGATCTGGTCGCGCAAGGGGTCGAACCAGGCCTTCTTGGCCTTATCGTAGTTTTTCTGGAACTCCTGCTTAAAATCTTTCGGCATCAGGTTTGAAAGGATTTTTGAAGAGTCAAGCAGGTACGGCGCCAAGGTCGAATGGACGACGAGGCTGGGCGGTTCTCCCGGTAAGAACGCGTTGGCCGCCATCAGAATCACGATGGCAATGAGCGCTCCTCGAACGAGCCCGACCGCGCCGCCCAATGCTCGATTCAGCCACGACAAGCCCACCCATTTGAAGAACTTCGTTGCGGCGTGGCCCAGCAAAGCGCCGACCGTGAGAACGCCGGCGAAGATCGCGATGTAGCCAAGAAAGTTGGCCACGCCGACCGAACTGGTGTACTCCCGCAACGGTCGCCCGGCTTCAGGGTAGTAGACCGCCGCGAGGAGAAACGCAAGAATCGTCGCGGCCAATCCGATGCCGATGCGCGCGAACCCTTTCTGAAATCCCGTAAACACCGAGACGAAAAGGGTCAAACAGAAGACGAGGTCGAGCAAATTCACAGCTTCTTGCCCGTCAAAATGCGGTAGGCCTCAACGTACTTCTCCCTCGTCTTGGCGACCACCTCTTCAGGCAATTTCGGCCCTGGCGCCTGCTTGTTCCAGTCGAGCGTCTCCAGATAATCACGGACGTACTGTTTATCGTAGGAAGGCTGCGGGCCGCCGGGCTTATAGGTGGCTCGCGGCCAGAAGCGGGAGCTATCAGAGGTGAGCACCTCATCGGCCACCACCAGCCGCCCGTCGACGTAGCCGAACTCGAACTTAGTGTCTGCTAGGATGATGCCTCGGGTCTCGGCGTAGGCCGCGGCGCGGTCGTAAATTTTAAGCGTGAGATCGCGGAGTTGGGTGGCCAGCTTCAGGCCGACCGTTTCGACGACATGCTCGAAAGGAATGTTTTCGTCGTGGCCGGTGGTGGCTTTGGTCGCGGGCGTGAAGATCGGAGAAGGAAGACGGTCTCCATCGCGTAGGCCGGGAGGCAGCGGGATGCCGCAAATGGGTCCCGACTGCTGGTACTCCTTCCAGCCGGAGCCGGACAAATAACCGCGCGCCACGCACTCCACGTCCACCATCTTGGCCAGATGAATGAACATGGATCGGCCTTCGAGCTGATCGCGAAACTGCTGCAACGGCTCCGGGAATTCGTTCACATCGGCGCTGATCACGTGATTCGGCACCACATCGCGGAGGAACTCAAACCAGAAAAGGGAGAGCTGGGTGAGCACCCGGCCCTTGTCCGGGATGCCACTACCGAGGATGACATCGAAGGCGGACACGCGGTCCGTCGCCACCATCAGCAGCTGATTGGGGGTGATTTCGTAGACATCGCGAACTTTACCGCGGCGGAGGAGCTTAACTCCCGGAAGATGACTTTCAATCAGCAAACTCATAAGCAGTCAGGAATACCTCATTATAGAGGTATGAGTGAACGTCCTCTCGTTACCGACCTCGTCCAAATAAAACGCCTCGGCGAATTGAAGCGCGACGAGAACCTGCGCTTGCGGCTTCACATGAAGCGGCACGCCATCGTCGAACGACGATTGAAGATTATCTCTGACGATATTGAGAAGAAAACCGATTGCCTGTCCTGTGCGAATTGTTGCCGCAGCGCCACGGCGCGATTGCAGGAGCGTGAAATCGAATCGGTCGCCAAGGGCGCGGGGATGCGGTTGAACGATTTCATGGAGCAATGTGTCGAAGAGTCCGGCGATGAGGGCATGATTCTGAGGCGCAACGAAGACGGCAGTTGCGTGTTTTTGCACGGCAATGAATGTCTCATTTATCGGCATCGTCCGACGGCTTGTCGGCACTTCCCGCATCTGACGAGCGGGCCGGGCTCCCTCGCGTGGCGGATGTGGGAGATGCCGGATCGTGCCACGTATTGCCCCATCGTGTACAACACATTGGAGGCCTGGAAAGACGAGACCGACTTCCAGCGCACGGTTTAGCAGTATGCTAACGGGGTGCTGCCCCGTCGAAGTCTGCTTGCTTCCGCGCTGTTAGGCTCCTGTGCCCGGCGCGGGCTACCTCGCATTGCCGTCGTTCCAAAGGCAAAAGGCAACCGCTCATCTTTTTTTCGTCTCGATTCACGGTGGCGTTGACCGCGCCGCCAAAGAGTTCGGGGTGGAGGTGCTCTGGAACGGTCCGAACGAAGAGACGGATCATTCCCGGCAGATCCAGATCGTCGATGCATTTGTCGCGCAGCGTGTGGATGCGCTCGCGATTTCGGCGACCGACGAGCGAGCGCTGGTGGCCCCGCTGGAACGAGCTATCGCGGCGGGAATTCCGGTGAGCGTCTTTGATTCGGCCGTGAATTTGGAAAACTATGTGACCTTCGTGGCCACGGACAATTTTGCGGCCGGATGTTTAGCGGCGCGGGAGATTGGACGGCTGCTGCAAGGGCAGGGAACCGCGGCCATGGTGATGCAGAAGCCGGGGGGCGCGTCGACCGGGCAGCGAGAGCGCGGCTTCGAACAGACGCTGGCCAAGGAGTTTCCGGGCGTTCGTCTGGTGGCCCGTCAGTTCGGAATGGGTGATCGAGCCCGGTCCCGGACCGCGGCTGAAAACATTCTGACGGCCCAACCGGGCTTGCAGGCAATGTTCGGGTCGAGCGAAGCGGCTTCCATCGGGATTATTCAGGCGGTGGAAAGTCGTGGGCTGGCGGGTAAAGTAAAGGTCGTGACCTTCGACAACAGCGACATTCACCGGGCGGCTCTGAACGCGGGCGCTCTGGACGTGATGCTGGTGCAGGATCCGGATCGGATTGGGTACGAGGTTGTTCGTTCGCTGGCGCTGAAGCTGCGGGGCGAAACGCCGACGCGACGTTTGGACTTGCCGGTCCGCCGGATTACGCGGGAAAACGCGGCAACGCTTTAGGCGAGGACGGCGGTCATGGCGGCGGCGAGAAGTTCGCGACCGTGTTTCGGGACGAGTCCCTCCCGATGTAAGATCTCGCCGGTAACACCCGGATCAAAGGGCTGGGCGACGGCTAAGTGCGGAAGAAACGTCGCCAACCCCGCCAGCGCGCGCCACTCGCGAGAGCTGGCGGCGGCTTTCAGCGCCCATTCAAATACCGCCACGGGCACTAACCGGGGCCGTCGTCCATGGGCCCCGTAGGCGACGTCCATGATCTCGCCGAAAGTAGGAGCGGCATCCGGGCCGGTGCATAAGTGGCGAATCGCTCCGGCCTCGAAATGTTTGGCAATCAGAAGCGCCAGCGCTTTGCCGGTCCAATCTGAAGTGACTAAGTCGACAGGGACATGCGGCTGACCTGGTAACATCGGGAACTCTGAACTGAAGGGGATCATCCGAATCACTTGCTCTACGTGGCCGCCCCCGCCGATCACCGAGCTTAGCCGATGAATCGAAGTAGGTAACTTCGTTTCCGCCAGGACGAGCGATTCGGCTTCGTGCTTGGACTGCGCGTAAGTATTAAAGTAACCGGCATCGTGAGTGAGTGGCTCTTCGCGAACCCAGCCTTCGCGCCGGCCGGCGATGTAAAGCGTGCTTACGTGGGCGAAGCGGTCAAGTCGTGGGCAACCACGGGCGAACTCGAGCAGTTGGCGGGTGCCTTCGAGGTTGGTTGCGCGGACTTCATCGAGAGGAAGATTGAAGCGGACTTCGGCGGCGCTGTGAATGATAACGCGGACTTGGCTCTGCAACGCGCGGCGAGATTCGCTCGAAAGGCCTAAACCCGGCAACCGAATATCCGCCGCGGGCCGCCGCAGCAACCGAATCTCCTCGCCTGGAATCAACCGAGCCAGCGCGGGGACCATTTGGCTCCCAACCGTACCCGTCCCACCTGTCACCAAAATCATTTCGAACGCTCCCGAATCGGCGTATAGCGCCGGGCTAACCAGTGGGGCGAGGCACCCAACCAATACAAAAGTTGTAGACCTGTCCATTGTGCAAACATGCCCAAAAAGTTCCGATGCTCGAAACGACGGCAGGACGCGGTTAAGACGCTCGTCAGCCGCGCAAAGCGTCCTGCTGAGCGGAGACGGCGGACGAGGTCAACATCCTCAAAAATGGGGTATTGCTGGAAGCCGCCGACCTGCTCATAAACATGGCGGCGGACGAAGATTCCGGAATCGCCGTAACAGAGGCCCAGGGGACGCAGGAGTGGGTAGATCCAGCCCAAGGTTCGCGCTGGGAGGCTCTCGCCACTGAACCGAAGAGTAAAGTTGCCGCCGATGACCGCCGGATCGGCGAGGGCATGCCGGATGGCGGCAAGCGAATCGATTGCGGGTTCGCAGTCGGCGTGCAGGAACCAAAGAACTTCGCCGGTCGCCAAGTTCGCTCCGGCAGCCTGCTGGGCTCCACGGCCACGCGCTGTGCTGACTAGACGGCTGACGCTAGCCGCCGCGGCGCAGGTGCCATCGTCGCTGCCCCCATCGGCTACGATGATTTCAACAGAATCGTCGAGGCGCTCCAAGGCGCGTAGAAGGCGCGGGAGCGCGATCTCTTCATTCAATGTGGGGATGATAACGGAAATGCGCAATCCTAAACTTCGCAGAATATGTATTATGTCAACTAGCGGAAACGGAGGGGCAGAGGAACATCCAGGTACCGGTGGGTCAAGTAGTGGCTTTGCTTCGCCCAGTTGTTTGGGCCTTCCACTTCGAGCAGGATTTCCAAGAATTCTGATTTTACACCGCGCAGCCCGTCGAGTGGATCGGAATCGATGAGTTGCTGGAGCTTACGCTGTTGCAACTCATCGAGGACGAACCGCACGGCGGCCTGGGTGGACCAGGTCTCTCGACCACTCAGGCAGACGATTCGTTGTCCGGGCGACGCGGATGGCCAGATCGTGATTCGGGCAAACGACCGTTCAGGTTTGGCCGGGCTCGGATAGACTTCGTCCTCTCCCGCTAGAGGTCGCAGATTGCGGAGGGCTCCGGCACCTGTTGGAATGAACTCAAACGCATGGGGCAAGCGGAGCGAGTCCAGAAGTGTCTGGAACCGCATGGATGAAATGATGACCAAATTCTTACCCGATAGATCGGTTGGGCCCAAATAGTGCGAATTTGCCACGATCGTGCGAACACCGTGGCTGCCGAGGAACCGGGAGACCATCTCAATGCCGGTAGCCTCCCCGATGCCGGTATAGACATCTTCTTCGGGATGGACGGTGCCGTTCAAGAGTCTACCGATTTGCCCTAATCGCCCCTGATTGGCTTCCTCCGGTCGATTTGTTTGCACGTCACGGACAAACAACCCCGGGTCGGCGAGGAAAAACAGGGGCACGCCGAAACTGACAATCGTGTCCATTCCCGGCTTTAGGAACGGTGCCCAAAGGGCCGGAGCCGCATAGGGCCGGGGCGACCGGTTAGTGCGCAGTGCCATGGCACCGGCACCCGCCGCGATGCCCAAGCCGGCCCACAAAAACCGGTGGACCAGTTCCCTTCTCGGAATAACCCCCGCGGATGGCGATGGTGTTATGTCAACTTCCGTCCACTGTGGGATATAGCTTCCCCGGGGGATTACAATGCGAATACCGCTATCGGTCGGTAGTGCGGCGTAGTGAGCTTCCATCTTTTTACGGAGGATGCTCGCTTGCACCCGCACGATCGAGTCCAGCCGGGGATCGAAATCGGTTCCCCGTTGGAAAACCTCCAAGCCAAGGTGGTACTCCTTGATCGCCTCGGCGCGACCCAAAAGTGTTTCTTCGACAAGGAAGCGGAGGAGCTTCCGCAATTGTTGCGAATTGCGGAGTTCCCTTCCTCCAAGCAGTCGTTCCAGTTCCTCTCGAATGAACGAGGCCGACGGGGCAGAGGCTGGCGAACTCATTGATATTTCACGCTTTTAACGGTTAATTCGCCCCATTGTAGCCTACTTTCCATTCGGATTTGGCGTAAACTTCATACATAGGAGTCTTCCATGTTGCTGCTTCGCTATCTCGCCCTCGCTGTCTCCCTTAGCGCCCTTGCCTCGGCGCAATCCCCGCTCGGAACAATCACCGGGACCGTAGTCGATCCACTTGGTGCCGGTGTACAAAATGTCGAAATCGTTGCGCGGAATACCGGCACCAACCTCACGTTTAAAGGCTCTTCATCATCCGACGGTACCTACACGATTCCGGCGGTTGCCGTCGGGTCGTACGAGTTGACCGTCAGCCACGCGGGGTTCAAACGGATCCAGCGGACCGGACTGACCGTTGAGGTGGCACAACGCTTGCGCGTCGACTTGAACCTGGAGATCGGCCAAGTCTCCGACAGCGTCGTCGTCTCGGCGGAAGTGGCCCGGGTGCAGACAGAGGATTCCAGCCTCGGCACGGTGGTTGAACAGCGCCGCATTGAACAGCTTCCTTTAAATGGCCGCCATGTCTTCAACTTGGTGAAGGTGGTGGCCGGGGTCACCCCTCGCTCGAACGCCACCGACGGCTTCGCGGAAATCAGCAACCAGACTTTTTCGCAGATTCGGATCAACGGCGGACCGGCCTATGGCAATCAGTTTTTCCTGGATGGCGTATCGAACTCCGCCGCCGTTCATAACGAGATCAGCGTGGTGCCGATGGTGGACGCCGTGGCCGAGTTCCGCGTGGAAACCAACGCGTTGAAAGCCGAGTTTGGCCAGACCTCGGGAGGCGTCGTGAACGCCGTGACCAAGTCCGGAACCAACGAGTTTCACGGCAGTTTGTACCATTTTCTG
Source organism: Acidobacteriota bacterium (assembly GCA_031412835.1). GTDB lineage: Bacteria > Acidobacteriota > Terriglobia > Bryobacterales > Bryobacteraceae. The sequence goes on from JANODS010001436.1 coordinate 12,534, forward strand.
CGCAACGACTCCCTGGACGCGCGCAACGCCTTTGCGACGCAGCCTGACCCACGGACGGGCCGGATTAAGCAGGTCCTTCGCTACAACCATTTCGGCGGTACGGTGGGTGGCCCGGTAGTGATCCCTCGGCTCTATAACGGCAAAAATCGCACGTTTTTCTTCGCCGGCTATGAACAGTGGAAGTGGCGTTCAACGGGGGCCCCGCGTATCGGAACGGTGGCTACCGAACTCGAGCGCACCGGCAATTTTTCCGCCACGCGGACGCCGCAAGGCAACGTGATCCCCATCTACGATCCGGCCACGACTAGGCCGAATCCGGCCGGATCCGGCTTTGTCCGCGATCTGTTCCCGGGCAACATCGTACCGACGAATCGCATGGATCCTCTATCTCTGAAGGTGCTTCCGTTCATGCCGTTGGCCAACGCGCGGCCGACTGATCTCAACACGAATGCCAACAACCTCGTGTCCCTCGTGGGTTCGTTATCGGACCAAGGGGTCACCAATGTTCGCGTCGATCACCGCTTTGGCGACGCGGATTCAGTGTTTTTCCGGTACTCCAGCACTCGAAATACGCGAAACGACCGTGGCTGGGGCCTGGGCGTGGCTGACCCCGCCGCCCGGGACGATCAACGCGACAACCACAACGCGGTCCTCAGCTACATCAAGGTGCTATCGCCACGAATTCTGAATGATTTCCGCTTCGGCGCCACCCGGCAATGGCTCCCGTTCACCCATCCGAGCTTCGATCAGGACTGGCCGAAGCAACTCGGCTACCCGTCGATCATTCCCCAAGACCAGTTCCCCCCGGTCGCGATCGGTGGCCTCCTCGGCATCGGCAGCGCCGGGTTTTCGGCCGGCCTTCGCGCCCAGCAGGTGATTCAGATCGCCGACAGCGTGAACGTTTCCAAGGGCAGCCATAATCTCAAGGCTGGGTTCGATTTCCGCTGGTGGCGGCTGAGCTTTATCAACCGCTCGCAGCCTTCGGGTTCATTCAATTTTAATACCGATCTGACGAACAATCCGCTGAGCCCGGCCGGAACCGGCATCGGCCTGGCGACGTTTCTGCTAGGCGAGGTTTCGAGTGGATCGTTGGGCGTTCGGCCCTTCTTTCAGTTTCGGGGTAAGCCCTTTGGAACGTATCTCCAGGACGATTGGAAGGTCACTCGTCGGCTGACGCTGAACTTGGGCGTGCGGTACGACACGAGCTTTGGCGGCACGGAGTTACACAATCGTGCCTCGAATTTTGATCCGTTTGTCGTCAACCCGGAGACTAAGATGTTAGGCGTTTTGAATTACGCGGGCGTCGGTTCAACACCGGCTACTTTTGTCAATCGGGACAAGAACAACTTTGGTCCTCGGGTTGGATTCGCGTGGGATCCGAAAGGCAATGGAAAGTCGGCG